>JAXHTF010000119.1 GCA_034211275.1 Acidobacteriota bacterium | reverse complement strand
GTGGGCTGGCGCCCACCCTACTCTTGCTCTCGGCGTCCTCTTCTGTAGGGTGGGCGCCAGCCCACCATCCGGCTAGGCCCTTGGGAGACGCGCCATGAGGTTGGTGGACTTCTCCACCCGCCGGCCGGTGAGCGTCTTCATCTTCGCTCTGGCGGCGGTGGTCTTCGGCGTGGTGGCCTTCCAGCAGCTGGCCACCGACCTGCTGCCGGACATCACCTACCCCTCCATCACCGTGCGCACCACCTACGACGGCGCCGCGCCGCTGGAGGTGGAGAGCCTGGTCACCCGGCCGGTGGAGAACGCCGTGGGGGTGGTCAACAACGTGGTGCGGGTTTCCTCCAGCTCGCGCACCGACACCAGCGAGGTGATCCTCGAATTCGCCTGGGGCACCGACATGGATCTCGCCGCCCTCGACGTGCGCGAGCGCCTCGACGTCCTGCAGCTCCCCGCCGACGCCGAGCGTCCGGTGTTGCTGCGCTTCGACCCGTCCCTGGATCCCATCCTGCGGCTCGGCCTGTACGGCGGCGAGGACGACTTGGTGCGCCTGCGGCTGCTGGCGGAGGAGCAGGTGCAGCGGGCGCTGGAGCGCATCGAGGGGGTTGCCGCGGCGGTGGTCAGCGGCGGCTTGGAGGAAGAGATCCAGGTGCAGCTGGACGAACAGCGGCTGGACAACCTGGGCATCACCGCGGACCAAGTGCTCGCTCGGCTGGCGCAGGAGAACGTCAACCTCACCGGTGGCCGGCTACAGGAGGGGCAGACCGAGTACCTGGTGCGCACGGTGAACGAATTCCTGCGACCGGAGGATCTGCTGTCCATCGTGGTGGACAGCTCCCAGGGCGCCACGGTGCGACTGGAGGACGTGGCGCGGGTGGAGCGCGGCCACAAGGACCGCGAGGTGATCACCCGCATCGAAGGCCGGGAGAGCGTCGAGGTGGCGGTCTACAAGGAGGGCGGCACCAACACCGTTACCGTTTCCGACCGCGTTCAGGAGAGCCTCGCGGAGCTTCAGGAACAACTCCAAAAAGCCACTCCCGGCCTGCAGCTGACGGTGATCACCGACCAGGGCCGCTACATCCGTCAGAGCGTTTCCGAGGTACTCAACACCGCGCTCTACGGCGGCCTGCTGGCGGTGCTGGTGCTCTACCTCTTCCTGCGCAGCCTCAAGACCACCGTGATCATCGGCGTCGCCATCCCGATCTCGGTGGTGGCCACCTTCTTCCTCATGTACGTCTCCGGGGTGTCGCTGAACATCATGAGCCTGGGGGGCTTGACCCTCGGCATCGGCCTGTTGGTGGACAACTCCATCGTCGTTCTGGAGGCCATCCAGCGACGGCGAGACCGCGGCTTGGACGACGTGGCGGCGGCGCAGCAGGGCGGCGGCGAGGTGGCCAAGGCGGTGGTGGCCAGCACCCTCACCACCATCTGTGTTTTCGTGCCCATCGTCTTCGTCGAGGGCGTCGCCGGCCAGCTCTTCGGCGACCAGGCTCTGACCGTCACCTACTCGCTGGTGGTCTCGCTGCTGGTGGCGCTGACGGTGCTGCCCATGCTCGCCTCCCGCCGCTGGCGGCCCAAGGAGGAAGACGCCGAGGAGGAAGACCCCGAGGACGAGGAACCGTCTCCGAGCCGCCGCCGGCGCCTCTCCGAGGCCGGCTTTTCCGCCACCGTGGCGCTGCTGCGCGGGCCGGCGGCCCTTGTAAAGCTGCTGGCCAAGCTTTGGGCCGCCATGACGGCCGTGCCCCTGGCTCTCTTCGCCCGTCTTTACCAGGCGCTGGCGGATTTCTACGGGGCGGTGCTGGACAAGGTGTTGGCGCGCCCTCTGGTGACGCTGCTGGCGGGCCTGGCGCTGCTGGCCGGGAGCCTCACCCTGGCACCGGGGCTGGGGCGGGAGCTGGTGCCGGAGCTGGTGCAGGGGGAGTTCTTCGCCGACCTCCAGCTGCCGCCGGGCACTCACCTGGAGCTCACCCAGCGCCGTCTGGCGTCCCTCGAGGACGCAGCCCGGGAGATCCCCGGCGTGGCGTCGGTTTATGCCGTGGCCGGCACCTCCAACGAGCAGGGAGGCGTCGCCGGTGAGCTGCGGGAAAACATCGGCCAGCTCACCCTCACCGTGGCACCGCCGGTGTCGCGGGAGAAGGAAGAGGCCATCATGGCCCAGCTGCGCCAGGTGCTGGATCGCCAATCGGAGCTCGAATACCGCTTCGGCCGCCCTTCCTACTTCAGCTTCCGCACCCCCGTGGAGGTGGAGATCCGTGGCTTCAACCTGGCGCTGCTGGAGCGGCTGGCGGACGGCTTGATGGCGCGCATGGAGACCATCCCGGGGCTGACGGACATCGAGTCTTCCACCGAGGGCGGCAATCCGGAGCTGCAGATCCGCTTCGACCGCGACCGCTTGGCGACCCTCGGGGTGAGCCTGGCGGACGCCGCCACGGCGGTGCGGGCCAAGCTTCAGGGCTCGGTGGCGACGGATATCCAGCGCGAGGACCGGGCGGTGGACATCCGCCTGCGGGCCGGCGAGGAATACCGCGACAGTGTTCAGGATCTGCTCTCCCTGACGGTCTTTCAGCAGGGCAAGACGGCGCTGCCCCTCTCCGCCGTAGCGTCGGTGGAGGAGGTGGAGGGGCCGGCGGAGATTCGCCGGGTGGAGGGCGAGCGGGCGGCGCTGATCACCGCCAATCTGGTGGGCCGGGACCTGGCGGCGGTGTCCGAGAATATCGCCGAGGCTTTGGAGGCCATGGACATGCCGCCGGGCTTTTCCTGGCGCATCGGCGGTCAGCGCCAGGAGATGGAGACCTCCTTCGACAGCCTGCGCCTGGCCATCCTGCTGGCCATCTTCATGGTCTATCTGGTGATGGCGTCGCAATTCGAATCGCTGGTCCACCCCTTCGTGATCCTGTTCAGCGTGCCGTTCTCGCTGGTGGGGGTGTTGATCACCCTCTGGCTCTTCGATGTCACGGTGTCCATCGTGGTGCTCATCGGCGGCATCCTGCTGGCGGGCATCGTGGTCAACAACGCCATCATCCTCATCGACTACACCAACCAGCTGCGCCGGGAGGACGGTCTCCCCAAGCTCGACGCCCTGCGCCGCGCCGGCCAGGTACGCCTGCGCCCCATCCTCATGACCACCGCCACCACGGTGCTGGGCCTGCTGCCCATGGCTCTCGGCTTCGGCGAGGGTAGCGAGCTCCGCAGCCCCATGGCCCTCACCGTCATCGGCGGTCTCCTGGCCTCCACGGCGCTGACCCTGCTGCTGATTCCGGCGCTGTATAGCCTGGTGGATCGGGGGCGCTAAAATCTCTTGTCAGCCTGGAGGGCTAAGTTGAAGGGAAGGGCGACTGTGGATGAACCATTGCGGATTCGGGTTACGAACCGAGGCGTGATCGTTCCCAAGACCTTCTTGGTCGATGTCGATGAGGTGGAAGCTCGACGTGAAGGGGATCGAGTGATTCTCAGCCCTGTTCGAGACCGAGATCCAATCTTCGGCTTGGGCTCCGATCCTGTCGAGTGTGGAGATGCCCATGCCTCTGGAAGGCTCGATCACCATCTCTATAGACCCGAATAAGTTGTGCCTGGATAAGGAAAGACGGGGATGAGAGCTCTCTGAGAGCCCTCACCCCCGTATCAAGAGCGCCTAGAACGACCCGCTGGTACTAGTCGTCCCCGAGGCCGGGGTGGTGAAGGAGTTGTTGGCTCCGCTTTGCCAGACCACCTGGCCGTTGTACTTTTTGATGCATTTCCACTCGACGTAGGTGCTCGCCGGGAGGTTGTTCACCGTTCCGGTCCAGGTCGGGTAGGCGGTGGGGGAGAGAGGGACGGCGTTGGTGGTGTTCCAGCTGCCGAGCTCCGGGATGCTGCCGACGGCGTAGACATTCTGACCCCAGAAGGTGGTGCCGTTATAGCAGGTGAAGTCCGCCGACACCGAGCCGCCGGTGCCCGTGGTTTCCACCCACACCGACACCGAGCCGCCATGGACCGGGAAATTGCCCCAGCCGGAGCCGTTGGTAGTCACCGTGCCGCTGTAGTGGCCGGTGAGGTCGGTGAAGTCGGCGTTGGCCTTGCCCGTGTCCATCCACTTGCTGCCGCCGGGGCCGTCGGTGAGGATCACCGCCATGGCTTCCGGATGCTGGGCGTCCCCCAGGCGGGTCCAGCCGATGATGTCCGGGTGGTCCAAATAGTCGATTTGGGTGCCGTAGGCGTGGTCCCGGCGGGCCGCCAGCAGCTTGTCGAGGATCGCCTTGTGGGAGGTCATGTTCACCGTGTTGCCGTTGTCGGTGTAGCTGGCGCCGTAATAGTCAGCGTAGAAAACGCAGGGATAGCCCTCTTCCCGCAGCAGAATGAAGGCATAGGCCAGGGGCTTGAACCAGTCCTGCACCGGGCTTTGGAGCGCCTGCAGCGGCTGGGTGTCGTGGTTTTCCACCAGGGTCACCGCCAGCGCCGGCTGTTGCTGCATCAGGGTGTTGTCCATGATGGTGCGCATGTCGAAGCCGCCGCCGGAATTGGAGGCGTTGAAGAAGTTGATGTGCAGCGGCGCGTCGAAGAGCGACAAGGTGCCGGAGGTCTTGGTGATGAAATTGTTCAGCCGGGCGACCTCGTAGCTCCAATACTCGCCGACGGTGAAGAGCGGCTCACCGGTGGCGGTGCGCACGTGGCCGAGCCAGTCGGCGAAGAAATCGAAGTCCATGTGCTTGATGGCGTCCATGCGGAAGCCGTCGACGCCGGTCTCGGCGACCACCCACTCACCCCAATCCTTGAGCTCCGTCACCACGTCCGGGTGGTTCAGGTCGAGGTCGGCGTAGAGCAGATAGTCATAGTTGCCGAACTCCCAATCCACCTCCCAATCCCAGGCCTTGCCGGTGCCGCGGAATTTGTAGATGGTGTTGCTCTCCTGGAGATTCTGCGCCCAGTCGGTGCCGTCGAAGTGGTACCAGCGCCACTTGAAGGCCGAGTAAGTATTGCCTCGGCCGGGGAAGTCGAAGCGGGTCCAGGCGTCGATGGAAACGTCGCTGCCGTACTCGTTGTTGCGGTTGTTGGGATCGACCCGCACCGCCAGCACATTCTCCGTGGCGTCGGCGCCCCCCTTGTGGTTGAACACCACGTCGGCATAAACCTCCATGCCCTGGCCCTGGGCGGCGCTGATGGCCGCCAGATACTCAGCCTTGGTGCCGTATTTGGTACGCACCGTGCCCTTCTGGTTGAACTCTCCCAGGTCGTAGAGGTCGTAGGGGCCGTAGCCCACGTCGTCGACGCTCACCGCCTTGCCCGCCGGCGGCAGCCAGAGGGCGGTGATGCCGGCGTTGGCGAGGTTGGGCGCTTCGGTGGCGACCTGATCCCATAGGTCGTCGTTGGTGTCGAGATACCAGTGGAAGTACTGCATCATGACGCCGTTGGACTGCGCCGCCGCCGGTTGCAGCCCGGCGAACAGAAGACCGAGGGCGAGCAGAGTCAGCGCGGCGAGGCGCAGCGGTGGGGTGGGATTCGGAAGCACGCGGGAGGTGGAGTAGTGGCTTGGAGCGGTCATCGGTTTTTCTCCGAGGATGGAAATCAAGGCGCGGCGCTCCGAGGGAGGAGCGCGCCGTTCAAGGGAAGGCATCCTGCGATGCCCAACGGATAGTAGACGGATAATTATACCCTCAGAAAATAGAGAAATTAGAAATTCTTTCCCGGTTCCTCTTGAGACCCCTCAACGTTTCTTGATTCGGAGGGTCTGGGCATCGATCGCTGTGCCCGAGCACATCAGCGCTCTTCCGTGAAGGGGATGCGGTGGCTGCCGTTGGTGCCGAACGGGAGCGCCCACAGGAGCGGGTGTTAGGACTCAGGAGTTCTGAGGGAGATGAGGACTAGTTTGTGGCCGGAAGTGCTATCTCTTCCAGGCGTCTGGATGACGCCGCTGGTGAGCTACCGCCAGGATCAGCAGAGTGTTCTGCGCCCGGTTCGGTGAGTAGTAGAGGTTGTAGAGGAAGGGTTTGGGGAAGACCGCGCGGCGGACGCCTTGACCAATCTTACGAGAGCTTAGCGGAAACTCCCGCAACAGCTCGATGGTTCCGGTGAGTGCCCCTAGGAATTGATCTCCGAGACCCACTTGCTCCCGCTCGTAATAGCTGACGATGTCACGCACATCTTGTTTGGCCTCGGCGGTATAGATGACCTTCATTTTTCCTGCCGTATTCGGCGGATCTCCTCAGCCAGCTCCGCATGTACCTCATCGGCGTCGAATACCGCCTGAGGGTTCCGCCGATGGGCCGCCAGGCGCTGGGCGACCAGCTCCCGCTCCCACGGTTGCACCGCCTCTTCAGTCGGCTGCGCTTCTTCTGTGTAGCGGCGCAAGGCCTCTCGGGCTAATTCCGAGAGGGTACGGTGCTCTCGTTGAGAGAGGCGCTCGACCTCATCGAAGAGGGTTTCAGGGAGCGAGATGGTTAGGCGGCGGGTGGTCATGAGAACTCCTCAGGCAATTGCTTACTATTTATGCACCCAGTCTCCCTGGGAGAAATTCCGGTGTCAAGAACCGCGGGCTGCTAGTGTCTCTTCTTGATAGGTACATCTGTTTAGATGTACCATGTCCGGCAGCGTACCGGAGGTAACCATGGCAAAGCACCGCACCCAACTCTTCCTGGAGCAGGATCAATACGAGAGCCTGGCTGACCTGGCTGATCGGCAACAGTGCTCTATTTCGGAGCTGGTACGAGATTTTGTGAACGTAGGCCTCGATCAGCTTCGGGAGAGAAAGCAGGCAAGACTGGAGGCCCTCGAGACGCTGACTCAGATTCGGCGGCGAGTGGCTCAGCGGGAGGGGCGCATCTCTGAGGAACCCGTAGCTGCGGCGAGGGCAGAGCGGGAGCTCCAGCAGGATGCGGTACTGAGGCCTGGCCTGAAACGATGAGCATTGTTGTAGACGCCAACATACTAGTTGCGCAGGTGCTGGAGCTCGATTACTCGGAAGCCGCCCGCGCCAAGCTGGCCGAGTGGCTAGATCAAGATCTACGACTCTACGCACCCACCTTATGGCGGTACGAGGCGCTTTCGGCTCTGCGCAAGTTCGTGCGACACAAGATTTTGCTTCAGAAAGAGGCGGTCGAAGCAATCAAAGCCTTCGCTGGGCTTGGCATTCAAGAAGTCCGCCCCAGTCCGGCACTAGAGGAGGAGACGTTGGTTTGGGCCGACCGACTCGACCAGGCTGTGGCCTACGACGCGGCCTACGTGGCGCTGGCGGAAAGCCTCGAATTCGAGCTTTGGACCGCTGATCGTCGTTTAGCTCGTGCTGCACGCGCTGCCGGAGCAGCTTGGGTTCGTAGTCTCCAAGAAGCCGAGGCTAGCTGACGACTTCGGCCCCGAGGGGTCTACGTTCCGTCTAAATCAACCCCCCAGGAATCACATACACCCGAATGAAGTCCGGCTCTCCGGCGAGGCCGTCGGAGTCGGTGGGGGTGACGGTGAGGGTGTGGACGGTGTCGCGGCCGGTGGTGGCGGGGGTGCAGAGCTCGACGGCTTCGCCGGTCTCGGGGAGGGTGCGGGTGATGGTGGCACCGGTGGCGTCGACGTAGCTGTCGGTCCAGGTGAGGGCGGCGCCGGTGAGGGGGCCGTCTTCCAGGTCCTCACCGCGGGCGGTGAGGATAAGGCAGTCGAAGTCTGCGATGCCGATGTAATCCGTTGGGGTCACGATGCGCACCGAGGGGGGCGCGTTGCCGGTGCCGCGCTCCAGGACTTCCACTCGCACCGAGGCGTTGGAGCTGTCGCCGCCGTCGTCGGTGGCGGTGAGGGTGATGCGGTGGCTACCGGCGCTCAGGGCGGTGCTGGCGGCCTCGCCGGTGCCCAGAGGGCCGTCCCGATCCGAGGTCCACACCAGCTGCTCGTCCCGCAGCGGGCCGGATTCGCGGTCTGTGGCGCTGCCCCGGAGCACCGTGGGAATCCCGGCCACCAGGCGCGCACCCGACCCCGGCCGCAGGATGCGGGGAGGGTTGGGGGCGTTGTTGGCGATGCGCACGGTCACCGTGTCGGTAGCGGCGCGGCCGCCGCTGTCGGTGGCGGTGAAGGTGATGATGTGCTCACCGTGGCTCAGATAGCCGCGGCGCAGGGTCAGGCCTCGGCCCAGGAAGCCATCGCGGCTGGAGGCCCACACCATGCGCTGGGGAGCCATGGCCGGGTCTTCCGGATCGCTGGCGGTGCCGCGGAAGTCCACCGTGCCGCCCCACGGGATGTCCCCGGGGGCGGGCGCCAGGATGCGCGCGGTGGGAGCTCGGTTGGGGCAGGCGCTCTTGCGCAGCACCACTCGCTGACCGCCGCCCAGCACCACCAATCGATCGCCGGTGGCGTCGAGGTAGGCGCGGCCGTCTACCGGTCCCAGCTCCGGGGCGCTGAGGGTCCCCTCGGCGACGCCCTCGGCGGTGATGTGGCCGGAGACCGCGAAGGAGATGCGCCGGCCTTCCCCGGTCACCAGCCCGCGACCTTCCATCAGTCCGCGGCGGGTGCGGTCCTCGACGTGGTTGAGGCGGGCCTGGACCTCGAAGTTGAAGGTGTCGGTGCGCCGGGCGATGCGGATGCCCAGGAAGCGCACGGTGGTGGTGACTCGCACCTGGTGGTCGCCGCAGTATTCGCCGAAGAAGCGCTCGTCCTGGGCCGCCCGGGCGTCGGTGGACCAGAAGCCGGCGGCGAGTACCAGCAGGGCTGCAACGAGCAGGAGGCGGCCCGGCCGCCGGAGATCCGAGAGGGAGCAGCTAGGAACCGGATCGTTCAGGGGGTGGTCCGGGGCAGGAGTGCGCATCGTCGACTCGCTCATGCTCTACCGCCCATCCCAATTCCCCGCCACCGTCAGCAGCGGATTGGCCGGCGTCGAGTCGGGGCCTAGAGCGAAGCGGCTGAGGCGGGTGCAGTCCGGGTCCGTCACTTCCACCAGGAGGAATTCCCGGGGCGACGGTGCGCCGCTGGCGATGTCGGGGTTGTAGACCAGAACCCGCTCACGGCCGATGTTGCCCCAGGCGCCGGCCACCGGCTGCAGGCCCGTCGCCAGCGCGGCATCGACGCAGGAGATCTCGGTCATGCCGGCGCGATTCTCGTTGATCAACCGAATGCGGCCCACCCGAGTGTTGTAGATGCCCACCGTGTCGTCGCCGTCGCCGTCCCAGTCGCCGGCCAGGGGGCGGCGGTCGCCGGCGCTCATGGCGCGGCCGTCGCCAAGGCGGAAGGTGTTGACGGAGCTGCCGTCGAGAGTGTCCAGCAGGATGAAGTCGCCGGTTTCGGTGGCCAGTAGACCCACCGAGTCGGTGCCGGTGTTGTTCCAATCTCCCGCCAGCGGCAGCAGGAAGTCGGGAGTCACCACCGGCGGGGCCGGCGGTAGGGAGCCGGCGGGGAAGGTGATGCGGCGGGCGCCCGTTCCCAGAGAGTCAGTCCCGAGGAAGAAGGCGCGGCTCACCGGATCCCACAGGCCGATCTCGTCGGTGCCGTCACCGTCCCAATCTCCAGCGATGGGCTGGGGCGGATTGGCGGGATCCGCCGACACCGGCGTGAAGGGGAAGGGAGAGCCCGGGTCCGGCGGGTCGTCCAGGTGCGCGTTCCACAACGAGAAGGTCTGGGCGCCGCCGTCGTAGAGGCCTACGGTGTCCAAACAGGGCTGTACGGTGAGGGATGTCGTGGGCTCCGGCAGACCGGTGAGCCGGAGAGCGCTGCCGTCAGCAATGGCCATGATCTCGTCGGTGCCGCCGCCGGGGAGGGTCACCTCGAGGCCGATACCGGCATCGGAGCGGCTCAACTCGACGAAGGTCCAGCGGCTATTGGGGTCGGCGAAAAGGCCTCGGCCCCGGCCGGCGACCATCGACAGCGGCTCCGGAAGGGGATCGAAGAAGATCACTCCCGGGGCGAGATCGAAGTCCTCGAAGCAGCCGGCGTTGAACGCTGCGGGAAGCGGCCTCTGGTCCGCCGGGTCGAAGTCCAGGATTAGCCCGCAGCCGGTATTGGTCAGGGCGACGAAGAGGGCGGCCCAGAGCAGGCGCCGGGCGGTGCGCAGGATCGGGTGAAGACGCGGCGAGGGGGTCACCGGCCGCTCCTTCGCAGATCCAACGAGCCGCCGAGGCCACGGACCCGCAGCTCGCGGTCGGAGCGCCGCTCCACCGTCAGCCGCAGCAGGCTCGAATCCGGTAGCAGGGCGCCGCAGCGCAAATCGCTGCCGGTAGGAGCGCAGGCCACCGCCGCCGGCTGCCCTTCCAGCCGTCCTTGGCCGGCCACCAGGTTGCCCCGTTGGTGCAGCCGCAGCTCCAAACCGCTGCCGCGCCAGAGGCCGCTGTAGGTGCCGCGAGAGCCTCCGGCGGCGTCGCCGGTGCGCTCCAGCTCGAGGGCCTCGGGGGCTCCCGGAAGCTGGAGGTTCAGTCCGGCGGGAGAGGGCTCCAGATGGCCACCACCGGGGCTCGCGCCCTCGAAGACGACTACCGCAGGGCCGGCCCAGGGTCCCAACACCGCCAGAGCAAACGCTTGCCCGTCGGCGCTTCCGGTGCCCCAGGCGAAGAGATCGTCATTGGTCAGGTCGAGCTCGACGGGACCGCTGCCAGCGGAGCTGCCGGAGTACAGGCCGGAAAAGCCCGGCGCTGCGGCGTTGAAGCTGTGGGAGCAGGCTCCGGAGGCGAGGAGGAGCAGGCCGCAGAAGGCTGATCCAAGGACCTTCCGACCGCGCTGCAAGCGACGGGCGGCAGGGCCGGGTTGGTCGGAAGAACCGGGCTGGTTGGAGGAGACCATAGGCCAGTGGTGCCGGCTCCTGGAAGGAATGAATCTCATTGGACGATACTCGTATAGCTAATAGTATAGATATCCGGAGAAATGCTCAACCGTGGAAGGGGTTGAACAAAGGTCTCGGCCCGCGGGGCTCCTCGTATAATCGAGGGCAATGAGTCAAGAACATCCCAAGCACGCCGACCCCGACTACCCCATCCACGACCTCCTCGCTCACCGCTGGAGCCCTTACGCTTTCGAGCCCAAGGCGGTGCCGGAGGAAGATCTCCGCCGTTGCCTCGAGGCTGCCCGCTGGGCGCCGTCGAGCTACAACGAGCAGCCTTGGTCCTTCCTGCTGGCGCGGCGCCAGGACGAAGAGGAATTCCACAAGATGCTCGGCTGTCTGGCTGAGGCGAACCAAAAGTGGGCCCAAAACGTCAGCGCGTTGATCCTCACCGTCGTGCGGCGTAATTTCACCCGCGATGATCGGCCCAACAAGGCTGCCGAGCACGACATCGGCCTCGCCGCTGCCAATCTCAGTGCTCAGGCCACCGCCTTGGGGCTGCACGTGCATCAGATGATCGGCATCCAGCCCGACCACGCTCGGGAGGTCTACGACATTCCCGAGGGCCACGATGCCTTCACCGCCATTGCCATCGGCTACGCCGCCGAGGGAGACGGGGCGGATGAAGCGCTGCGCCAGCGGGATAGCAAGCCGCGCAGCCGCAAGCCTCTGGAGGAATGGGTCTTCTCCGGCTCCTGGGGCCATCGGGCCTGGCCGGAATGAGGATCTCCTGGATGCGGCTCGCCGGCCGGGGGTTGGGGGTCTTCGTGCTGGCGTTGCTCTGCGCTCTGCCATCCCTCAGCGCCTCGGCGGTCTGCCCACCGCGGGAGGACGATGTTCTGACCCCGTGGCGCCAGATCACCTGGGATGATTTCCGGGGCGGGGAACCGGCTCGCCTCGGGCCGGCGCTGGCGCAGATCACCACGGCGGTGAATCTGGAGGGCATCGGCATGGAGGCGGAAGAGGTGGAGCCCGGGCGTTGGGTGGCCACAGTGCGGGAGATTTGCCTCTTCGCCGCCATGAACAAGCTGCACTCCTCGCGCAAGCCGGAGGCGCGCAAGCCGGACGCATTGAAGCACGAGCAGGTGCATTTCGACATTGCCGAGGTCACGGCACGGCAGCTTCATCCCAAGCTCATGGTCCTCGAGGCGGAAGGCTCTTCGCAGCAGAAGGCCAAGGCGGCGCTGCATAAGAAGCTGCGGGAGACCACGATCCGAGCTCACCGCGAGCTCGATCAGCTGCAGCGCACCTACGACGAGAAGACCTACCACGGCACCGTCTGGATGATGCAGCGCAAATGGAATCGCAAGGTCGAGCGCTGGCTCGAAGAAACGCCCTCGCCTTACCCTTCGAAGGGCGATTGAAGCGCCGCCGAGAGTTGCGGATATCATCCAGCCATGGCCGAGTCCTCCTCCGGTCCCCGCGATCATCGCGTCGGCGACCATTTCCGCAATCGCTATCCCCACGATGATCACGGTTTCGGCGGCCTCTGGCGCTGGGCCTGGGAGCGCCGGTTTAGGTTTCCCAAGGCCCAGGCCTTTCCCCTCGCCGCCAACGATCCGGCGGCTCTCGCCGCCAACCGCAGCTCCCCGAGCCTCACCTGGATCGGCCACGCCACCTTCCTGCTGCAATTCGGCGGCCTCAACCTGCTCACCGATCCGCAGTTCAGCCGGCGCGCTTCGCCGTTGGCCTGGGCCGGCCCGCCGCGGACCACGCCGCCGGGGCTGGCTTTAGAGGATCTCCCCTCCATCGATGGAGTGGTGCTTTCCCACAGCCACTATGACCACCTCGATCGCCCCTCCCTGGAGCGTCTGTGGGAGCATCAAGAGCGGCCGCCGGCGATCTTCGCGCCCCTCGGGCTGGGGGAGGTGCTCTCCGGTTGGGGGTTGGAGCAACCCCGGGCGGAGCTCGATTGGTGGCAGAGCGCCGAGTACCGCGGGGTGACCTTCCAGGCGGTGCCGGCGCAGCATTTCAGCGCTCGCACGCCCTTCGACCGCAACCGCACTCTGTGGGCCGGCTGGGTGCTGGAGCATGCCGGCCGGCGGGTGTATTTCGTCGGCGACAGCGGTTACTCGCCGGATTTCCGCGAGATCCGCCGCCGGGCCGGGCCCATGGATCTGTCCCTCATTCCCATCGGCGCTTACGATCCGCGCTGGTTCATGCGCCCCATGCACGTCAACCCAGAGGAGGCGGTGCAGATTCACTGCGAGGTGGAGAGCCGGCTCTCGGTGGCCATGCATTGGGGCACCTTCCTGCTCACCGACGAGCCCATGGGCGAGCCCCCCCGGCGCCTCGCCGCCGCTCTCGAAGCCGCCGGCCGCCCCGCGGAAGAGTTTCGGGCCTTGCGCCACGGCGAGACCCTGGCGCTGGATGCAGTGCTGGGCAGCGAGGCCTGAGCGAGCTTCACCGAAGGCGCCGCCGTTCTCGACCCGCGTTGGGCTGGGTTCTCGACGCACGCTTGACAGGGCGCCGGCGGTGGAGCACTATGTCTGTCAAGAAGCTTCGCGACCCCTTCTCTCCGGAGCGCGGGTGCGACGATCCTGAAGGGTTTGAGCGGCCTACGGGGTCGGGCGGGTTGGGGCCCGCCACATGATGGGGACGCTCAGGAAGGAGGTGATCCAGTGGTGAATGCTAACGGTACTGTGGAGGTGGCGTCCCTCTAGGGAACCTCCCAAGCGTCCCGTGGCGCTTTCGTAGGGGGTCCCCTCCGATGAGGGGTTACCCCACGCCACCGAGACAGACCCCGAAGGCCCCGGTCTCCCGCAAGGGAGCTGGGGCCTTCCGCTATTTGGGGCTTTTTTGCTCCAGAGAGTCTTCAGGAAGCCAGGCTGCCGTCCAGTCCCAGCTCCCCGGCGCGCTCCTGCATGGCGGTGAGGACGTGGCCGGCGTGGTCCCACAGGCCGAGCTTGCCGTCGAAGCATTCGCGGCTGAAGGCTTCCACCGCCGCCGCCACCTCGTCCCGATCCACCGCGGCGGTGAAGTGGCGATCCTTCCAGTTGCGCTTGATGGATTTGACCTTGAGCTGCCGCAGATCTTTGTGCGGCCGCACCAGGGCAGCGGCGATGATCAAGCCGGTGATCTCGTCGCAGGCCATGAGGGCGAATTCCATCGGCGTGCGAGGGTGAATGCCGCTGCCCTCGGGGTTGTGGGAGAGGATCGCCTGCACCACTTCCTCGTCCACCCCTCGATCGCGCAGGATCGGTGCGCCCTCGGTGGGGTGCTGCTCGGAGGTGGGGTGGATCTCCCAATCGAAGTCATGGAGCAGCCCGGCGAGCTCCCAAGGGCCGGGATCCTGGTCCAGGTGCCGGGCGTACCAGCCCATGGCCGCCTCGACGGCCACCATGTGGCGCCGCAGGCTCGGGTCCTTCACATGCTCGACGACGATTCCCCACGCTGTTTCCCGATCCATGCTTGCCTCCTCGCGAAGCTCGACTGATTCACCTCTTAACTTCTATCCCCGGCCTGGTGACCCCAGACGGGTGCATTCTACCGGTAGCAGCTGTTCAGCCTGCTCTAGCCAGCAGTGCCGAGGCCTGAGCGGATTCCAGCTACGCTCCGACCCTTCGCTGGTAGCGGCGGATCATCAAAAAAGAACCGGCGGGAAGCCCACGTTGGAGAACCGTGGACCACCCGCCGGTGGTTTCACCCCCGGCCACCGTCCCTTCCGGCGACCGGGAATGAGTCGGGTCGAACGCCGATACGGCGCTCAGAATTGGATGCCTAGATGGAGGTGCCGTTGCGCAGCTGTTCCGCCATGCCTTCGTAGGCGGCGCGCTGGGCTTCCGGGGCCTTCTTGGCGCCAGCGGCCATGTGCTCGGCGGCCTTGTCCAGTTTGCCCGCCGCGGAGTAGCCGCGGGCGAGGCCGATGTCCACGAACCACACCTCGGGATTGCGCTGGGCGTTGAGCTCGAAGATCTCCACCGCCCGGTCGACATCCCCCTGGGCGATGAGCTGACGGCCGTAGTTGTGCAGCTGGAGCGGCGTGGCGAGGGCGACGGCCTGCTTCATGGCTTCCTGGGCACCGGCCTCGTCGCCGGTCTTCTCCAGCAGCTGGGAGCGGGTGCGCAGGTTGACGAAGTTCTCCTGGGTCTGGATCGAGGTGTCGAGCCACTGGGCGGCCTGCTCCAGATCCTGATCGTTTTGGATCGCATAGTTAGCGGCCTGCTGCCAGCCCATCCAGGTAAAGCCGGCGGGGCCTCGCAGCTGATCGCTGAGGCTGGCCATGGTGATGCCCGGGGTGTCGACGGCGATCTCGACCGGCATGCGGACCTTCTCCCAATCGAGGACCAGGGTGGCGGCGTCCGGAGCCGAGGCCAGCACGTCGTAGGTCAACAGCTCGGTGTGGGAGTTCTTCTCCGGCTTCACCTGCACACGCAGGGCGTCTTCTGCAGGGTCGTAGAAGAAGCTGCCCCAGGAACTGGAGTTGGTGGAGAAGATCACCGTCCACTCGTCTTCCGTGGGGATGACGTGCAGGCCATAGGTGCCCGCCGCCAGATCCTTGCCTTCCACCTGCACGTCGTGGCTGAAAGAGACGACGGTGTTCTCGTTGGCGCCGGCGCGCCACGGCTGGTCGTAGGGCACCAAAGTTCCCCAGATCTCGCGGTCGTTGACCTGGGGTCGATGGTAGACGACGTGGATGTCGGTCATGCCGACGGTCTGGGTCAGCTCGGCGCGCTGGCTGGCGCGGGGAACGGTGACGCCCTGAGCGGCGACGTCGGCGGCGGCGAGGAGCCCGCAGACCAACAGGCAGGTGCTCAACGCCAGAATCTTGGTTCGTTGCATGGTGGGTTTCCTTTCTTGCCCGATGCCTCGGGGTAGACCGCTCCCATCCGGAGGGTGTCCGGTAGCCGCGGCGAATACGAATTTTTAGGCCCGGAATTTGATCGCTACGCCTCGTGGGCGCGATGCAATGTTCTACGGCCGAGGTCGGCGGAAGTTGCGCTCCTCGATTCCGGCGGTGCACGAAGTGCTGGGTTGGGGGAGGTTTCGGTTACCCTCGGAGGGCATGCCCGAAGGACCGGAAATCCACCGCAGCGCCGACAAGCTGGCCCGTGCCCTCGAAGGCCGAACCGCGGAAGAGGTGTTCTTTGGTCTCGAGCCGCTGAAGCGCCACGAGGTGGATCTGCGGGGCCGAGACGTGCTGGGGGTGCGCGCCCGCGGCAAGGCGATCCTCACCCGCTTCTCCGGCGGCCGGGTGATCTACAGCCACAACCAGCTCTACGGCCATTGGTGGGTGGTGAAGGCCGGCAACCAGCCCAAGACCCGGCGGCAGCTGCGCCTGGCGATTCATACCGAGAAGCATTGGGCCTTGCTCTACAGCGCTTCGGACATCGAGGTCTGGGACGAGCAGGACCTCCACCTCCAACCCTACCTGGCCCGCCTCGGCCCGGATTTGCTGGGCGCCGAGCTCGGGGTCGAGGAGGCGGTGGAGCGCGCCCGCTCCAAGACCTTCCGCCGGCGCCAGCTGGCGGGCTTGTTGCTCGATCAGGGATTCTTCGCCGGCATGGGCAACTACCTGCGCTCGGAAGTGCTCTTCGACGCCGGCATCCACCCGCGCAAGCGCCCTGCGGATCTTTCGGAAGAAGAGCTGGCGCGTCTCGCCGAGAGCCTGCTGCGGCTTCCTCGGCGCTCCTACGAGACCCACGGGCTGACCAACGATCCCGAGCGGGTGGCCCGACTCAAGGAACAAGGGGTGAGCCGCCGGCACTATCGCTTCGCGGTCTACGGCCGCAAGGGCAAGCCCTGCTACGGCTGCGGCACCATCATCGAGCGCCAAGAGCTGGCCAGCCGAGGGCTCTTCTTCTGTCCCTCCTGCCAACCCCGATAAGAGCCAGCCCGAACAAAAGGTATTGGATTAGAGCGGCGCCAGAGAGGTGCCCGGGCGCGGCTTCAGGCTGCGCAATCGGGCCAGGACGCGTTCGAAGTCCGGATCATCCCGAAGATTCTCCAGATCCGGGTCGTCCTCCACGTGCTCCAGATTCCGGAAGCCCTTGTCGTAGGCTCGTTGGAGAGCCTCCAGAGCCTTCTCGACTCGCCCTTGCCGGGCGCGGGCGCAGGCGAGGTTGTACCAAAGCTCGGCGCTGTCCGGGCGGATAGCCAGGGCGATTTCCAGGGACGCGGCGGCGGCGGCGTTAAGGTCCTGGGCGAAAAACTCACGAGGCAGATAGAAGGCCACCTGGCCGGCGAGGACCTCCAGCAGGCGACGGGCGCCGGCCCGTTCTTCCGGATGCTCGGCCTCCTCGGCGAGGCGCCGGAGCTCCTCCACCCGCAGGTCGTGGAGCAGCCGCTCCACCGGCGGGTTGGGGGAGGTGCGAAGAGTGCGAGTGGCGGCGGCCACGTCGTCTCGGTAGGCGTCTTCCTTCCTTCTATACTCCGCGGCGATCTCCCGGCGGCGGCGGATTTCGGGCAGCTTCTCCAGCGCTTGCTCGCGCTGCCGCACCTCGGCGGCTTCCGGGTGGTCCGGGAAGTCCAGTAGCAGATCGCGGTAGCGGTCGAGGGCGAGCACCGGGTCTCCGAGCTCTTCGGCGATGCGTGCCTGGGCTCGGCGCTTCGCCCACAGAGCCTCCATCCACTCCTCGTCCGGAGCCTCCAGGCCGGAGCGCATGGCCTGCAGCCGCATCCACTCCAAAGCTTCGGCGGCCAGCGCCTGGGGTGGCCAGCTGTGGGCGCCTTCGAAGGTGGCCAGGCGATGGGGGACTCCGGCCGCTGCGGCGGCCTCGTCCTGGGCGACCATCTCGTTGAGGTTGAAATCCCACTGGCCGGCGGTGCCATAGAGGGGGAAGTCCGGTTGGCGCCATTGGATCTCGCTGGCGGCCTTGCTGCCCTGGGGCAGCCCGCCGCTGGCGCTGATCACGCCGGTGACCCGGCCGATGCCCTGAATCCCCCGGTCCTTTAGCACTCCCAAGGCGTAGGCGAAGCGGGCGGTGCCGGAAAAGCCGGCGATGTACAGGCGGTCGGGGTCCACTGCCAGATGCCGGCGGGCATCCTGGAGCATCGCCGCCACCGCCCGCAGATTGGGCTCCACCTCGTCGTCACTGCGGGAAAGATCGGAGCTCAGCACCACATAGCCGTGGGCTTCGGCCCCGGGCAGGAAGAGCTCGGCGCCGAGGCGGCCGCGGCCGCGGGCGTCGAGCACCAGGAGCAGCGGCCAGGTGCGCTCGGCGGTGTAGGCGGAGGGCAGATAGACGGAGTACGTCTGGCTGGGGTCGGCCTCGGAGGCGATGTCCTCGAGGATTCGCCCCACCGCCATCCCCGGCGCTTCTTGGGCCATGGCGGTGTTGCCGGTGGCCAGCCCCAATCCCACTGCAAGTCCCAGTATGAGCCCCAGCGCCAGCCCCGACACGATCCGCTTCCGCCACTTCCCGCCCTCGATCATGTTTGCTCCTCGGCCAAGCCTCGTCTGTCGATTCCGTCGGTGCCCCTGGGGGTTGGAGAGATGAGGGGAGGGTGGGTCGTCAGCAGCCACTCCCTCGCTCCGGCGCCGTCTACTCTTTACTACGCTGATCTTGAGAAAAAGATCCCATCCGGTGGCGGAATTTACCGCGTCGTCACTCATCTTGGGAGGGCGCGTGCCGGCCGGGGCGACGAGGGCGGCTGTGATACCTTGGCGGAGCACAATCGATTCCTCGTTGGCGCCGTCGATTCGCTGCTCAAAGGCAGCGTGCCGAAGCGCCTCCAGCAGCTCCAGCCGGCTCTCACCTTGGTGATGAGTGGCTTCTACGCTCCCGCTTCAACGCCGGAGCGGGTGAGACGTTATGCATACGCTGTTCCGCCTCTTCATCTGGATGCTCCTGATCACCGGCTGCCTGGCCGCCCCGGCGCCGGGATGGGCTGACGAGCCCGGAGAGTCTCCCGCCGCGGAACCTCCGGCGGTGACCGCCGAGGCCGATGCCCTGCCCATGGTGTGGAATCGCTACTACACCGTGCGCCCGGGCTTTCGGGATCGCTTCTTGGAGCTCATGGTGGGTCGCACCGGGCCGGCGCTGGACCGTCTGGTGCAAGAGGGCACGCTCCTTTCCTGGGGAATCGCCCGCCCGTTCAATCTGGTGGAGGACCGTTGGACCTACATGGTGTGGTTCAGCATGCCGGATTGGGCCGAGGCGGATCGGGTGACCGAGGCGATGGAAGAGCTCCAGGCGTCCTTCGGCCCGCAGGCGGTGACGGAGCTGGAAGACACCCTGGTGCCCAACTCGCGGCGAGATCGAGTACTGCGCCACCTCGTCGTCGGCCCTCACCCGCCGGCAGCCTCCGCGGAGGCTCCCCTCTACATCCGTCTGGGATTCCACCGTGCCAGGGAGGGCCGGGCGGACGCCGTTCGGCCACTCTACGAGGCCCTGCACCTTCCCCTCTGCAACCGCCTGGCCCTAGACGGAGTGGTGCTCCACTGCGGTCTCTCCGAGCAAGAGCTGGTGGCGGAGCAGGATTGGACGCACCTGACCTGGTGGATTCTTCCCAGCTTGGAAGATTTGGGGACTCTCCAAACCGCCTTCGACCAGGCCGCCAGCGCCTCAAGCTCCGGAGAAAAGCAAGCTGCCGACAGCTTCTGGGAGCGCTACCGCGACACCTTCGACCGCTCCGCCTACCGCACTGCCGTCTACCGCATCGTGCATCTCGGCGGCGGGACGGACGGCAAGAAAGCCTCTCCTGATCCCTAGCAGCTCCGCTCGCTTTTGGTGAGCGATCCCCGCACCGTTTGCCGTCCTTGGGGGTAAATGCGCGTCGCGCCGAGACCCGGTGCACCAGCGCACTACCGCCAAGGAGGCGCTATGTTTCATCGTCGAACGCCGAAATTCTTCCATCTCGTCATCATCAACTACGGTCTGCGCAACTGTCTGGGGGCCTCGGAGATCGAGTCGCTCCGACGGGAGCTGCGGGCCGAGCTGTCGAGCCACGATGTCGCCCTCTTGGGGCTGACCGGCGGCGGGGACCATTTCCATCTGGTGGTAGAGCGGGCGCCCCATCACAAGCTGGAGGAGTTCCTCGGCGCCGTCGACCGGTCTCTGGAGGCGGTGCGGGAGCGGGTCGAGTGTGGGCGCTATCTCGATCGGTTTCGCCTCACCTTCGGTCTACGCCGAGCGCACCTGCCGGGGGAGATGCGGCTGCTACGGCGGCAGAGCAAGCCGAGGCGGCGGCATCTGCATCGGGAGCTGGAGCACCTGGCTCGCCGGGCGGGGCGGCGGGGGCTGGCGTTTTTGTGGACCGAGCGAGCGGAGATGCCGCTGGTAGACCTCGCCGATCCCGTCACCGCGGATCGTTCCCGCGCCATCGTCGAAGAATTGGAGGCGGCGGTATGGCCTGCCGTAGTCGACGGGTTGCGCTGAGGGTGGCGGGGACGCCGCGGGCTTGGAGCTGCCGGTTGAAGGTGGGCCGGGGACTGCCCTTTGTCGGCGGCGTCTCCCGAGTCGAGAACAGGCTGGGGAGCTCTTCGAGGTGCGGATGGCGCCGATGCGGGTGCCGAGGGGGATGCCGAGCCGGTAGTCGATGCCGATGCTGGCTGCGGTGAGGCTGTTGGTGGGCGTCGGGGGCGTGCCGGCGCTACCGACGCCCGCCGGACTGCTCAACCCGAACACCTGCGCCGGTCTTTGTGCTTGACAGACCTGACGTCGACTGGCTCACTAAGTGGCCAAGAGTTGAATATCTGCGCATGAGTGGCTAACATAATGGTAATGGTGGCGTGATGGCGCTACTTCGAGCCTGCCGAAAGATGGGACATCCCAGCGATCGTCCCCGATCCGGTCGGGCGCACACCACTCACAATTTACTTGGAGACTCATGTGATGAAATCCCATGCTTGGCTCACTCTGTCTCACCGGACGCTTCACTCTTTTCTGCTCGTAGCGGCTTTGATCCTGTTTTCGATGCCGGCGGCGGCGCAAATGTCTGCAGAGGCCAGTCCTCCGTTGATGGAGAACACCGATGTCGACGTCCAGCCGGTTCTGACCTGTGAGGAAACCTTCACCCAGCTGGTCGATGAGTTCGTCGCCAGCCCTTATACCTACGGCCTCTTCGACAGCGCTTCGGTGGTGCTGGACAGCTATGTGAGTGCTCCCGACGCGGCCACGGCCAAAATCGTTGGCAAAGCAGCGTTCGTCTCCTACCCGCCGGAGGCTTTCAACGTCTACCGCATCGATGCCGCCTCCATTCCTGATCCCGCAATCCTCGCCCAGGCTCAGCAGGAGTACACCGACTATGTGTCCCCGCAGGTTGCCGCTGGTGACTGCCTGGTCAACATCCTGTGGACCACCTCCGACGGCCGCACCTTCGAGACCCTTGGTCTAGGATCCTCCACCGGCAGCGCCAAGTTCGAGCCGCTAATGGACATGGTGGTCGTGCCCAGCTCCGGCCTGAACTCGAGGCCGGTAGTGCGGCGCGGCGCCCCGACGGGTTATGACACCGACACCTGGGAGAACCTCATCGGCGTGACCAAGGCCTGGGGCCAGGTGCAGGTTTCCGCTCTGGGATCCGACGGCTG
>JAXHTF010000118.1 GCA_034211275.1 Acidobacteriota bacterium | reverse complement strand
TCAGAATTAGCGGATGATGTCGAACGACCGGGTGGCAGGGGGCTTGTCCAGGGGCAACACCACCACCCGCTGGACGTGGGATGCGGGCGGCCCGTGGGACACGCGCTGGCGCAGCTGCTCGACCAGGCCGGGCTCCCCCACCACCTGGATCTCCACCGTGCCGACGCTGGTGTTGCGCACCGTCCCCCGCAGTCCGAGCTCGCGGGCGGTCTGGGCGGTGAAATAACGAAAGCCGACGCCCTGGACGCGGCCCTCGACCACCAGGCAGGTCGCGGTTTCGTGACTGCCCAGCTCGTGGCTGCCGGTTTGATGATTGCCGGATTCGCTGCTCATGCCATCCTCGGGTCGAGGCTCCCCGCACACCGGCTCGAAGGCTGCCCACAGAGCGGACAGGGCCGGAAACAAGATACAAGAGAACCCGCGGAAGGATACCAGAGACGGGGCGAAAACGCCGGGAGAAGGTTTCGAGATTGAGGAATTGCCAGCGGTTCTACCACCCGTGGCGACCGATGAGAGGCACGAAGGCCACCGGCTCCCCCTCGCTGCGTTCGAAGCCGTGCTCGCTCCGTTCGTAGAGCACCAGCCGTTGTCTTTCCTGGCTGCCTTCGGGGATCAACAGCCGGCCACCGACCTTGAGCTGTTGGAGCAGCGGCCGGGGGGCCGCCGGGGCCCCGGCGGTGACCAGAATGCGGTCGAAGGGAGCTACCTCGCTCCAGCCGACGGTGCCGTCGAAGATCTGGATCTTGACGTTGTCGTAGCCCATGGCCCGCATGCGCTGGATCGCTTCCTTGGCCAGCTCCGGTACTCGCTCCAGGCTGTAGACCCGGCGCACCAGTCGGGCCAGCACCGCTGTGTGGTAGCCGGTACCGGTGCCGATCTCGAGCAGGGAATGCTCCGGATCGAGCTCCAGCAGCTCGGTGGTGCGGGCGACGATGTAGGGCTGGGAGATGGTCTGGTCGGAGCTCGATGGCAGAGCGAAGCGCTGGTAGGCCTGGTTGCGCAGATTCTTGCGTACAAACTCGTGGCGAGGCACGTCCTGGAGAGCCTGGAGCACCCGCGGATCACGAATCCCCCGGCGCTGGAGCTTCTCCACCATGCGCTTGCGCTGAAAGCGTTCCCCGACCCCGCTCATGTCTCCAGATTCCCCATCGGCTCCAACCGGCTCCCAACCCTTGCGGCCTCGGACTTCAGTCCTCGGTTCCCGACCCCTTGTCGACCTTCGGCTTGGTGCCCTTGGGACCGTCCTCATAGCCAGGGGCCGCCACCTCGAAGCGCTGCGCCAGCCGCCCCTCGAGACCGCCGAAGGATTCCAGGCTGCGGTAGTCCGTGAGGTCCAGGTGCAGGGGCGTGACGGAGGCGCGGCTGGCCATCAGGGCTTCGTGGTCGGTGCCTTCCTCCGGGGTCCACTCGGGAGTGCCGTGGATCCAATAGTATTTGCGCCCCCGGGGATCCCGCTTCTCCACCAGCGACTGCTTATACACCCGATGGCCGAGGCGGGTGAAGCTCACCCCCTGGACCTCGCCGGCGGGGATGTTGACGTTGAGCAGCAGGTCTTCGGGAATGTCCTCCGCCAACAGCGCCTCGACGAAACCGCGGGCGAAGCGGGCGGCATCGGCGAAGGAGAAGCCCTCCGCCACCTCCTGGCTGAAAGCCACCGACGGGATGCCCAGCAGGCTCCCCTCGAAGGTGGCGCTGACGGTGCCGGAGTAGGTGACGTCGTCGCCGACGTTGAGGCCGAAGTTGATCCCCGAAACCACCAACTGGGGCGGCTCGTCCTTCATCAGGCCGAGCACCGCCAGGTTGACGCAGTCGGTGGGGGTGCCGTCCACGGAGTACCAGCCCTCCCGCATCCGCTGCAGGCGCAGCGGACGGTGGAGGGTCAGGGAGTGGCCGGAAGCGCTTTGCTCCCGATCCGGGGCCACCACGGTGACGTCCCCGATCTCCTGCAGCGCCTCCGCCAGCAGGGTGATGCCTTCGGAGAAAATGCCGTCGTCGTTGGTGACCAGAATGCGGGTCATGCGCCGGCCTTCTTCATGTAGGGGCCGATGATCGGCTCCAAGGCGTCGTAGGTCTTCGCCGGCACCTTCTCCGGATCGGTGATCAGAGCGTGGGCCAGAATCCCCTTGTAGGGGCTGTCCTCCTGCTCCGGCACCAGGCCGATGATGTGGCGCAGAGCCTCCTGAGCCATCTTGACGTTCTGCGCCACCACTTCCATCACCGCGTGGCCGCTGACGTCGTCCTCGGTCTCGTGCCAGCAGTCGTAGTCGGTGACCATGGCGAGGGTGGCGTAGCTCATCTCCGCCTCGCGGGCCAGCTTGGCCTCCTGCAGGTTGGTCATGCCGATGATGTCGAAGCCCCAGGACCGATAGGTCTCGGATTCGGCGCGGGTCGAGAACAGGGGACCTTCCATGCACAGATAGGTACCGCCCTCGTGCACCGTGGCGCCGGCGGCGCGGGCACCCTCCGCCAGGCAGCCGGAGAGCTTGGCGCACACCGGATCGGCGAGGGAGACATGGCCGACGATGCCGTCACCGAAGAAGGTGTCCTTGCGGTGACGGGTGCGGTCGTAGAATTGATCCGGCACTACGATGTGGGTGGGCACGTAGTCGATCTTCAGAGAGCCGACGGCGGAAACGGAAATGATCCACTGCACGCCGAGGGACTTGAGGGCCCAGATATTGGCCCGGAAGTTGAGCTCCGAGGGCAGCAGGGGATGGCCCTGGCCGTGGCGCGGCAGGAAGGCGACCTTCTTGCCCCCCACCTGGCCGATGATGAGGGCGTCGGAGGGCTCACCAAAGGGGGTTTCGATGGCGCGCTCTTCGAGCACCTCCATCCCCTCCATCTCGTACAAGCCGCTGCCGCCGATGACTCCAATTCTGATATCGCTCATGGTCTTGATTCTCCTTGGGCTGCGGCTCGGAGGATGTCTGCGGGGCGCGCGGGACGCACCGGGAGCGCAGATCGGAGCCGCGATCTGTCGGGATACCGCTCGCTGAAGCGGAAGCTGAAGATTAGCAGATGGCGGCCACCAGCGACAGGGCCGTGGCCAGAGCCTGGCGCCCGGCGGCGCCGTCCACCCAGCGGCCCTCCTCCCCCCGGCAGGCGCGAAGGAAAGCCTCCGCTTCGGCCTTCAGGGGCTCGTAGGGGGTCACCTTCGGCGGATCCTCCAGAATCTTCGGCTCAGCGCCGCCGGCGGCCAGCCGATAGCGCTTGATCTCCTGCTCCTGGTAGTCCAAGGAGGAGTAGCTGTTGGTGCCGAAAACCCGCAGCTTGCGCACCTTCTCCGCCGACACTCGCGAGGCGGTGATGTTGGCGACGCAGCCGGACTCGAGCTCCACCCGGGCGTTGGCGATGTCGATGAGGGGCGAGAGGACCGGAATGCCGGTGGCCCGCACCTCCGCCACCGGACTCGGGTCGAGGGCGTGGAGGATCTGCAGATCGTGAATCATCAGGTCGAGGATGACGTCGATGTCGAGGCTGCGGCGGGTGAAGGGGCTGAGGCGCTGGATCTCGACGAAGCGCGCGGTCACCCCTAGGTCGAGGAGGGCCTGGACCGCCGGGTTGTAGAACTCGACGTGGCCCACCGCCAGCACCGTGTCCTCCCCCGCCGCCGCCACCATCCGGTCCGCTTCCTCCAGCGACGGAGCGATGGGCTTTTCCACCAGCACGTGGATGCCGCGCTCGAGGAGCGGCAGGGCGACGGCACCGTGATCCACCGTCGGCACCGCCACCACCATGGCGTCGACCTCGTCCGCCAGCGAGGCGACGTCGGGAAAAACCCGGGTGCCGTGGGCCTGGGCGAGCTCCTCCGCCACCTGAGGCCGGGCGTCGTGGATGCCCATGAGCCGAGTGCGGTCCCCGTCGTCCCGGGACAGCTCCGCCAGAATGCGCACGTGGTGCCGGCCGAGAGCACCGGTGCCGACGACGCCGATGCGGAGGGGATCTGCGGTGCTCTTCGGGATAGGGCTCATCGGGATGCCGCCTCACCGCCCCGGCCACCGCGACGGCCCGGGCGCGCTTTGATCACGCCGCGCTGGGCGGACGCGACGAAGGCCACCAGGTGATCCACCTCATCGTGCCCTCCCACTTCCTGGCGAATCTGCTCCAGCGCCTGGGTGGTGTTGAGCTTGGATTCCACCAGCAGCCGATAGGCCCGGCGCAGCCGCTCCAGCGCTTCGCCGTCGAAGCCCTTGCGCTTGAGACCGATGCTGTTGAGACCGTAGACCAGGGGCTTGCCGCCGACGGTCTTGACGTAGGGCAGGGCGTCCATGGTGATCACCGAGTAGCCGCCGATGTAGGCGTGGCAGCCGACGCGGCAGAATTGGTGCACCGCCGAGAAAGCGCTGATGGTGGCGTCGCTCTCCACCTCCACGTGCCCCGCCAGGGTGGCGCAATTGGCCATCACCACCCGGTCGCCGACGATGCAGTCGTGGGCGATGTGGGAATAGACCATGAACAGGTTGTCGCTGCCGACGGTGGTCAGGGAACGGCCGTGGCCGGTGCCGCGGTGGACCGTGACGAACTCCCGGAAGTGGTTGCGGTCGCCGATCTCCAGCCGCGTCTCTTCACCGCCGAATTTGAGGTCCTGGGGATCGAAGCCGAGGGTCGCGTGGGGAAAGACGCGATTCTCCCGGCCGAGGGTGGTGGACCCCTGGATGTGGGCGGCGGCACCGACCTCGGTACCTTCGCCGATAGTGACCCCCGCGCCGATCACCGCGTGGGGACCGACTGTGACGCCGTCCGCCAGCTCGGCGCCGGGGTCGACGACGGCGGTGGGATGAATCTCCGTGGCCATGCCGCTCCTCCGCCTCAGCCTTCGGCGTCGACGATGCCGGAGCTGAGCACCGCCTCCGCCACCAGCTTGCCGTCCACCAGCGCCTTGGCGTCCACCTTGCAGAAGGTGTTGCGCAATCGCAGCACCTCGATCTCAAAGCGCAGCTGATCTCCCGGCACCACCGGCTTGCGGAAGCGGGCGCGGTCGATGCCCATGAAATAGAGCAGCTTCGAGGCCCGATCCTCCAGATCCGCCACCAGCAGCACGCCGGCAGCCTGGGCCATGGCCTCGATGATCAGCACCCCGGGCATCACCGGATGGTTGGGGAAATGACCGACGAAAAATTCTTCGTTGATGGTGACGTTCTTGAGCGCCACGATGCGCTTGCCGGGCTCCATCTCCAGCACTCGATCCACCAATAGGAAGGGGTACCGATGCGGCAGGACCGAGCGGATCCAGCTGCTATCCCAGTGTTTTGCGTCCTGCTCGCTCACTCCAAATCCTCCTCACCGTCCTCGAAGGCGCGCTCCAACGCCGTCAGGCGGCGCTGCACGTCACCGGCGCGGGCGGCGGCGACTACCTGCCGGCGCCATTGCCGCAGATCCACCGCCGGGATGCCGCCGACCTTGAGACCGGGATCGACGGATTGCAGCACGGCGGACTTGGCCGCCACCTGCACGCCGTTGCCGATCTCCAGATGGCCGGCGGATCCCGCCTGCCCGCCGAGCACGACGTAATCACCCAGCCGGGCGCTACCGGCGATGCCCGCCTGGCCACACAAAATACAGCCCTTGCCGGTCACCACATTGTGACCCACCTGGACCAAGTTATCGATCTTCGTTCCGGCACCGATGCGGGTGGTTCCGAGGGTGGCGCGATCGACGGCGGAGTTGGCTCCCACCTCGACCTGGTCCTCCAGGATTACCCGCCCGACCTGGGGCACCTTGTGGTGTACCCCTTGGCGAGTGGCGTAGCCGAAACCGTCGGACCCCAACACCGCACCGGCATGAACGATCGTATTCTGCCCCACTTCGGTGCCGTCGTACAGCACGGCGTGGGGATGGATCTCGCTGCCGGTTCCCACCCGGCAGCCCTCCCCCAACACCACTCCGGGATGCAGCACCACCTCCCCTTCCACCACCGAGCCGGCGCCGATGACCACATAGGCCCCCACCGAGGCCGAAGGATCCACTACCGCCCCCGGCTCCACCACCGCCGTGCGATGCACGCCCACGGGACGGCCCCGGCGGGGGTGAAAGAGGCGAATCAAAGCCGCCAGAGCGTAGGAGGGATCCTCCACCACCAGCAGATCGCGGTGCGGGAAGACAGCGCGGGGATCCGCCAGATCCTCTCCCACCAACAATGCCTGCGCCGCGCTGGCTTGGGCCTGGGCGCGATAGCGCGGGCTGGTGAGGAAGGAGAGGTCCTCCTCCCCCGCCGCCTCCAGCGTGTCGATGGACCGCACCCGGCGCTCTCCATCCCCCAGCACACGAGCCCCCACCGCCTCCGCCAGCTCGGCGAGGCGAAAGCCCCCGACGGGGTTACCACGGGGGCTGGAGGGGGAATTCTGCGACGTGTTCACGACGGGGGGCTCGAAGCGGGAACTCGGTCTTGCACCTTGGACGGGCGCTCAGCCGCCGGCGTTGGACGCGTCGAGGCGGCCGATGACGTCGGCGGTGATGTCCACGGCGTCGTCGGCGTAGACCAAGCCGCTCTGGAACTTGTTGAAGATCAGAGTGTAGCCCTGCTCTTCCCCGACGGTGCTGATGACCGGCAGGATCTGGCGCTCGATCTTGCCCATCAGCTGCTCTCCGCGCTTCTGCAGCTCGCGGTTGGCGTCGTCCTCGAGGCGCTTGAAGGCGATGGCCTTGTCCTCATACTCCTTCTGGAGCTCCGCCAGCTTGTCCTCGGCGAGGGAGAGAGCGCCTTCCTCGGCCCGCTTGCGCAGGTCCAGGAGCTCCTGGCGCTTGGCCTCCAGCTCCGAGCGCTTGGCCTGCTGCAGCGCCTCGATCTCGGCCTGAGCGGCCTTGCCGGAGGCGGACTCGGCGAGCACTTTCTGGATGTCGATGACGGCGACCTTGACCTGGGCGTCGGCGGGAGTGGCCCCGGCGAGGCTCAGGACGGCCACGGCGGCGAGGACGATGACGGACACGAAGGGAACTCTAGCGAACATGAATCGGTCTCCTAAATAGGCCTGTAGGTTCACAAACTGGCGAGGTTTAGAAACTAGCGCCGATGCTGAATTTGAAGGAATCGAAGCGGTCATCCTCGTATGCATCGAGGTTTTGCGCATAGATGAAGCGCAGGGGCGCTCCAAACAAGGGCACCAACACCCGGGCTTCGACGCCGGCACTGTACCGCATGCCGTCGAAGCCGAGGCTCTGGTCCTCCGCGAAGACGTTGCCGCCATCGAGGAAAGCCACGAACCGGAAGGGGCTGTTGGTGAGGAAGTGGTACTCCAGGTTGAATTGGAAGAAGCGGTCACCGCCGAGGGGAATGTTGAGCTCGTCCACCACCGTCTCGCCGTTCTCGTCGCGCACCCAGATGGACCGGAAGTCGAAGCCCCGGACGCTGTTCTCACCGCCCAGGTAGAAGCGGTCTAGGCGACTCAGCTCGTAGTCGTCGAAGCCGGCGATATAGCCCGCCTCGACGTTCAAGCCGGCGACGGTCTTGATCCGCCCCTGGGTCACCGGGATGTACTGGGTGTAGTTGAGCTGGGGACGGACGAAGTTCTGGGTCGCACCCAAAACGCCGCCGGCGTAGTCCACCGACACGGTCAGCTTCTTGCCGCGGGTGGGCTCGAAGGGGCTGTCGACGCTGTTGTAGACGTAGACCGGCCGGATGGCGGAGCTGGTGAAGTTGAGGTCCGAGGACACCGGATTGCCGTCGGCGTCGAGGAAGATGGTGGTGTCGGAGAACTCGGAGCGAGTGTAGGTAGCGCTGATGCTCTGGAACAGCCCGAGGTTGCGGCCGTAGGTCAGGGAGCCGCCGTCGCTGTTGCGCTGCAGCCGCTGGCCGGTGAGCAGGGTGTAATCCTCCTCCCGGCTGAACAGGCGCAGGCCGACGTTCTGAGGACGATCCCGGAACCAGGGGATGTAATACGAGAGGTCGAAGTAATTGCGCACCCGGCCGCCTTGGTACTGCACGCCGAGGGTCTCGCCGCGGCCCAGGAAGTTCTGGGTGCGCACTGAGAGCTGACCGAAGAAGCCGTCGAACTCGCTCCAACCGCCGCCGAACTGCAGCTCCGTGCGGTCCGCCTCCTGGCCCTTGATCACCAGGTCGATGGTCTTCTTTTCATCGTCGACATTGAGGATCTGCACCGGATCCTCCTCGTCGACCTTGAAGTACCCCAGCTGCTTGATCTTGAGCAGGCTGTTCTGGATCGCCCGCAGACTCAGCAGATAGCCCTCCTGGACCCGCAGCTCACGGCGCAGCACCTTGTCCCGGGTGCGGGTGTTGCCCTCGAAGTCGATGCGCCCGATGCGGAATTGGTCGCCCTCGTCGATGTGCACGATGATGTCGGCGATGCGCTCCTCCCGCTCGACGACCTCGGGCTGGATGCGGGCGCCGATGAAGCCGGTGTTCTTGTAGATGTCCTCCACCGCGGTGACCGCTTCCTCGAGCTTCTTCGAGCGCAGCCAATCGCCGGTGCGGGTCTCGAAGGCGCGCAGCAGCTGCTGGTCGCTGTACTTCTTGTTGCCCTCGATGGTGACCTCGCCGAACTTCCAGCGCTCCCCTTCTTCCAAGGGAATGGTGATGAACATGCGCCGCTTCTGGGCGTCCGGGGTGGCGGCGTTGGGGCGGGTGGCGCGGACCTCGATGATGGGCTCGCCGAGGGTGACGTTCTTATAGCCCTCCCGCTGGTAGACCTCCCGCACCTTCTCCAGATCCTCCTGGAGCTTGGCGGGATTGTAGATGTCCCGCTTGAGGGGCGACCACAGGATGCTCGACTGCTTGGTCTTGGTCATGGCCAGCCGCAGGCGCCAGTCATTGAACACCGTGTTGCCTTCGAATTGGATGTCTTCGATGCGGACCCGGTTGCCCTCGTCGATAGTGAAGATCACCCGCCGCTCGCCGGGGGAGACCTCCTCCAGGGAGAAGCGGGCGTCGGCGAAGCGGTAGCCCTTCTCCTGGTAGAGCTCTTCGATGGCCCGCTCCAGCCGCCGCAGCTCACCGCGGCGCAGGCTGTCGCCCTCGTAGACCTGGATACGCTCGGCGCCGATCTTCTCCTCGATGTCGGAGCGGTTGACCCGCTTCAGCCCGACATAGTCGATGGAGCGCATCACCGGCCGCTCGCTGACGGTGACGATGAGCTTGACGCCGTCCCCCTGAGCCTCCGCCTCCACCTGCACGTCGTCGATGAGGCGGGTATCCCAAAGCTGCTTGAGATTCTGATTGAGCTGCCCCTGATCCAGCGGCTGCCCCACCTCGACGCCCAGGTAATAGAGCAGAGTCTCCTCCGCCAGGGTCCGGTTGTTGCGGAACTCCACCTCGACGATCTCTTGACCTTCGAAGCTCGGCAGGTTGCCTCGGGATTCGCCGGCCAGCCACCCCATCGCCACCAGTACCGCCAGCAGGGCGAAGATCCGTTTCCATCGTCTTGTTGCAAACCGCATCATGGTTGATCCATCTCGATCCATCTCGGTTGGGCCCATCTCGATTGTTTCCGGCGGCGGAATCCACCGCCGGAGCCCCCGCTCGGCTCGTCGGCTCAGTACTACCGCGAGCTCAATTCGTCTTGCTGATCACTTCCGGAGAGCTCTCTTCGAGGTGAAGCTCCCCGTCCACGACGGTGACCTCGATGTGGTCGATACTCTCGCCGTGGTGGTGGATGAGGATTTCGGAAACCGCGTCCTGCAGGTGACGCTGAATGGTCCGCCGCAACGGGCGGGCGCCGGTGGACGGGTCGATGCCGGCCTTGTCCAAGAGCCATTCCTTGGCTTCGGTGGAGACCCGGACCCTCAGGCCCCGCTCCGCCAAGGTGACATTGACATCCGCCAGCAGGATGTCGACGATAGCCCGTAACTCTTCCGACCCCAAGGGGTTGAAGACGATGACCTCGTCGACGCGATTGATGAACTCGGGGCTGAAGGCCCGGCGCAGCTCGGAGAGGATCTCCTCTTCGATCCGCTGGAAATCCGCCCCGTCGTCGTCGTCCCCGAAACCCATGCGGGCGCCCCGCAGAACGAACTTACTTCCCAGGTTGGACGTCATCAGCACCAGAGAATTCTTGAAATCCACCTGGTTGCCGTAGGCGTCGGTGAGGGTGCCGTCCTCGAGGATCTGAAGCAAGAGGTTGGCGACGTCCGGGTGAGCCTTCTCGATCTCGTCGAAGAGTACCAGCGAATAAGGGTGACGGCGCACCCGCTCGGTGAGCTGGCCGCCCTCTTCGTGGCCGACGTAGCCCGGCGGCGAGCCGATGAGCTTGGACACCGCGTGCTTCTCCATGTACTCGCTCATGTCGAAGCGAACCAGGGCCTTCTCGTCGCCGAAAAGGAACTCCGACAGCCGACGGGCGACCTCCGTCTTGCCGACCCCGGAGGGCCCGAGGAAGATGAACGAGCCCACCGGCCGCTGAGGATTGCTTACCCCCAGGCGGGAACGACGGATGGCACGGCTGATGGCGCTGATGGCCCGGTCCTGCCCCACCACCCGGCGGCGCAGGGTGTCCTCCATGTGCATCAGCTTCTCCGCCTCTTCCGTCTGCAGGCTGGAGGCGGGGATGCCGGTCCAGGAGGAGATCACCGCCTCAATGTCGCGGCCGGTGACCTCCAGGATGCCCTCGTCCTCGGTGATGCGGCTCATGCGCTCCAGGTCTTCCCGCAGCTCGATCTCGCGCTCCCGCAGGTAGACGGCGCGCTCGAACTTCTTCTCCGAGATGGCCCCCTTCATCTCCCGCACCACGTCGTGGATCTCTTTTTCCAGCCGGCGCAGATTCTGGGTGTCCTTGACCCGCCGCAGCTTGACCCGGGCGCCGGCCTCGTCGATGACGTCGATGGCCTTGTCCGGCAGGTGGCGGTCGGAGATGTAGCGGCTCGACTGGTAGATGGCAGTGCGCAGAGCGGTGGGGGTGTAGAAGACTTTGTGGAAGGCCTCGTAGCGATCCTTGATCCCCTCCAGGATCTCCAGGGTCTCCTCCTCCGTCGGCGGCTCGATCTGGATCGCCTGGAAGCGCCGCAGCAGCGAGCGGTCCTTCTCGATGTACTTGCGGTATTCCTTCAGGGTGGTGGCGCCAATGCACGAGATCTCGCCCCGGGAGAGGGCCGGCTTCAAGATGTTGGCGGCGTCCAACGAGCCCTCCGCGGAGCCGGCACCGATGAGGGAGTGGATCTCGTCGATGAAGACCACCAGATCGTCGCTCTCCCGCAGCTCCTTGAGGATGCCCTTGAGACGCTCTTCGAACTGGCCACGGTACTTGGTGCCGGCGACGATGAGGGAGAGGTCGAGGGCGACGATGCGCTTGCGGGCCAGGAAGATGGGCACCAGGCCGTCGATGATGCGCTGGGCCAACCCCTCCACGATGGCGGTCTTGCCGATGCCCGGCTCGCCGAGCAGGATGGGGTTGTTCTTGGTCCGGCGGGAGAGGATCTGGACGATCCGCTCGAGCTCCTGCTCGCGGCCGATGAGGGGATCGAAGGCCCCCTCCACGGCCAGCGCCGTCAGGTCGCGCCCATATTCCGAAAGGAAGGGCAATTCCTTCTTCTGCTCCGCGGCTTCTCGTTCTTTGACGATGCTGAGCACCTCCTCGCGAACGGTGTACACGTCGAGGCCGAATTGCGCCAGGATGCGCATGGCCACCGCCCCCTCCACCCGCAGCAGGCCGATGAGCAAATGCTCGGAGCCGACGGTGGCGTGGAGCATGCTCTCCGCCTCGTGGGAAGCGTAGGCCAGGACCTTCTTGCTCTCCTCCGACAGCGGCAGCTCGGCGGTAGAGCTGATGCGCTCCACGAAGACCCGCTCGCCCTCGATCTCCCGACGCACCTCCTCGGGTTTGACCTGGAAGCGCTTGAAGATCTCGTTGACCGTCTCCTCCCCCTCGCGCAGGATGCCCAGGAGGATGTGCTCCGACTCGATCACCCGACTGCCCAGCTTGCTCGCCTCGTAGCGGGCGAAGAAGAGCGCGCGGCGGGCTTTTTCGTTGTACTTTTCGAACACTGTTCAGGGACTCCTGAATGGCGGTCGGGGGGAGTGGACGATCACAGGGCCTAGACGGTGTCCTCGACAGCGGCTTGGACGAGAGCTTGGACTCGGGTGTGGACTGCGGACCACACTGTCGTCCAAGTTGTTGAGATCCAGGCTATTGAGCATGCAGGAAACCCCGTTCTAGACGTGAAATTCTACCACACCGCCCCGCCACCTCCGGGTTGTGGGTGACCAGCACCACCGTGGTGCCGTGGCGGGCGTGCAGATCGAGAAGCAGGCTCAGCACCCGCTCGCCGCTCACCGGATCGAGGTTGCCGGTGGGCTCGTCCGCCAGCAGCAGCGGCGGCTCCAGGAGCAGGGCGCGGCAGAGGGCGACCCGCTGGCGCTCGCCGCCGGAGAGCTGGCTCGGAAAGTGCTCCAACCGCTCCCCCAACCCCACCTCTTCCAGCAGCTCGCAGGCGGCGCGATAGGTCCGGGCCGGCGACCGGCCGGCGATGCGCCCCGGCAGCATGACGTTCTCCACCGCGGTGAAGTCCGGCAGCAGCTGGTGGAATTGAAACACGAATCCGATGGTGCGGTTGCGGAAGGAAGCCAGGCGGCGATCGTTGAGGGTGCCCAAATCCTCGCCACCGATCTGGATGCTGCCGCCGTTCCCATCGGTCGCGGAATCCGGTCGATCCAGCCCCCCCAGCAGATGCAGCAGAGTGCTCTTGCCCGAGCCCGACGGCCCCACCACCGCCAGCAGCTCCCCGGGCTCGATGTCCAGATCCACCCCGCGCAGCACCTCCACCTCCCGCAGCCCGTCGCGGTAGGTCTTGCGCAGACCGTGAGCTCGAACGGCGACGCTCATCGTTTCAACGCCTCCACCGGCCGCAGCGCGGCGGCCCGCCCCGCGGCATAGAAAGAAGCCGCCAGCACCAGGGCGACGGTGATCACCAGGACGAGCGCCAGGTCGTCGGCGGCGACGTGGAAGGGAATGTAGTCGACGAACATGCTCTGCCCCGGAACCCGCAGCAGCCGGTAGTGATCCAGCGCCCAGGCACCGCCGATGCCCGCCACGGCCCCCAGCGTCAGGCCGGCGCCGGCGAGGAGCGAGCCGAGGAGCACAAAGGCCCGGCGCAGGGTCGCCGGAGTCGCCCCCATGGCGCCCAACATGCCGATCTCCGAGCGCTTGCTGGTGATCACCAGGGCGAGATCCGCCACCAGCGCCAGCGCCGCCACCAACACGATGAGGCCGACGGCGACGAAGAGCAGGGTCTTCTCCAGCCGCAACACGAAATAGAGAGAGCGGTTGAGGTCCTTCCAGGTCCGTAGGGTCGCTCCCTGCGGCAGCGCTCCCTGAACCGCCGGCGCCAGGGCCAGCGCCTCGTCCAGGCCGCCGGCGTCGATCTCGATGCGCCGGCCGCGGCGGCCCAAGAGGCTCTCCGCCACGTCGAGGGGCAGGGCGGCGCGCTCCAGCTCGTCGGTGACGTGGCTCTCGAAGGTGCCGGTCAAGGCCAAGGTGCGGATCCGCGGCTGCGGTCCCAGGGGGCCTAAGGTCGGCCGAGGGGAGACCAGCTGCAGCCGCCGGCCGGGCTCCAGGGCCCAGCGCCGGGCCAGGCTCTCGGAGACATAGAGGCCGCCGCCGCGGGCCGACGCCCGCGGGAAGGACGGCGGCAGCTCGCCTTCGAAGCCCACCATGCGCAACGGCTGAGGTGTCTCGTCCACCACCAGCCAACCCTGGCCGCGGATCACCCGCTGGGCGGATTGCACTCCTGGAACCCCACGCACCGCCGCCACCGCCGCTTCCGGGTTGGAATCCGGCCCGAGATTGACCTCCATCTGCGGCGTGGCGGAGAGGATCTGCCCCAGGAGCTGCTCGTGGAGCCCCGAGAGTGCCGCCAAGACCAAGACCAGCGCCGCCACACCGACGGCGATGCCCAAGGCTGCCACCACCGATAGGAAGCTGACAAAGGCATCGCGCCGGGTGCTGCGCAGATAGCGCAGAGCGAGCTGTACCGGAAACGGCAAGGGGCGCAGGAGAAGCTTGGACGCCATAGGCTAAGAGCTACTGATCTTCGGAGCCGGCTTCCGAGTTGGAGGGCGCCTCGGCGCCGTCCCCCGGTTCGTCATTCGCCGGCTTCTCGGCTTCAGGCTTTTCAGCCTCCGGCTTGAGCAGCGGGAAGAGGATGACGTCGCGGATGGACGAGCTGTCGGTGAGCAGCATGGTCAGGCGGTCGATGCCAATGCCCTCGCCGCCCGCCGGCGGCATGCCGTGCTCCAGAGCGCGCACATAGTCCTCGTCGAAGGCGTGGGCTTCGTCGTCGCCGGCCTCCTTGGCCGCCAGCTGCTGGCGGAAGCGTTGAGCCTGGATGTCCGGATCGTTGAGCTCGGTGAAGGCGTTGGCGATCTCCATCCCTCCCATGTAGAGCTCGAAGCGCTCGGTGAACGAGGGATTATCTGGGCATTGCTTGGCCAGCGGCGAGACTTCCACCGGATAGTCGGTGATGAAGGTGGGGTTCAAGAGCTGATCCTCCACCGTCTCCTCGAAGAGAGTCATCAGGCAGTGGCCGTAAGTGCCGCCGGGAGGCTCGGGAATCTGCCGTGCCGCCAGCTCCTTGCGCAGCCCCTCCAGATCGTCGAGATTCACCGCATCGACGCCCCCCAGCTCCGCCACCGCCTGCTTCATGGTGTAGCGAGCCCAGGGTCGGGCGAGGGAGATCTCCTCTCCCTGCCAGCTGAGGGTCTCACCACCGGCGACGGTGCGGCCCAGATCGACGAGGAGCTCTTCGGTGAAGTCCATCAGAATCTTGTAATCCGCATACGCCCAATAGAATTCCAGCATGGTGAATTCCGGATTGTGCTGGGTGGAGATGCCCTCGTTGCGGAAGTTGCGGTTGATCTCGTACACCCGGTGCAGCCCTCCCACCAGCAGCCGCTTGAGGTAGAGCTCCGGCGCGATGCGCAGGTAGAGCTCGAGGCCCAAGGCGTTGTGGTGGGTAATGAACGGCCGGGCGGTGGCGCCGCCGGCGATGGCCTGCATCATCGGCGTCTCTACCTCCAGGAAGCCGTGGGCGTCGAGATGCCGCCGAATCCCCTGGACGATCTTGGCCCGGGCCTCGAAGACGCTGCGGGACTCGGGATTGACCAGCAGGTCCAGATAGCGCCGACGGTAGCGAGTCTCCTGATCGCTCAGACCGTGCCATTTCTCCGGCAGCGGCCGCAGGGCTTTCGAGAGCAGGGTGAGCTCTTCGGCGAAGATCGTCAGCTCGCCGGTGCGGGAACGCAGCAGCGGCCCCCGGGCGCCGACGTAGTCTCCCAGGTCCAAATGCTCCAGCACCGCCGCCGAATCCTCCGGCAGCTTGTTGCGCCGCACCAGCACCTGCAGCTTGGCGCTGCCGTCCACCAAGTCCAGAAAGTAGATCTTGCCGTGCTTGCGCAACGCCTTGAGGCGCCCGGGCACGGTGAAGGAAAGCGCCGCCTCCTCCAGCTCCTCGGCGGTGCGCTCGCCGTAGGCCCCATGCACCCCGGAGGGCTCCAGGTCGTAGGTGAAGGAATTGGGATAGGGCGCCACGCCGGCGTCGAGCAACGCCTGCCGCTTGTCGCGCCGATTTTGGATCTGTTCGTCGAGCTCGGACATGATCTGCTGAATCTCCGGCCAGTGCTTGGGGGTGATGCTTGAGAGTGGTGCTTGAGAGGAAGGACCTCCGGTGAAGCCCGAACCTTACCCCACTCCCGGTTCCGAGCCCAAACGCTGAGGGTCCTCCGCCCCCATCCACAGGCAGGACCCACTGGTTGGCCCCTTGGCAAGCTCTCCTGGGAGCGCCAGCTTGTAGCCGGCTCGGGATGCTGAACCCCCTCCCCCCGCCGGCAGGATGCCGGCACTCCCAGGGCTCTTGTACAACAGAAGAGCCTCGCAGAGCTTCCCCGCTCTCAGAAACCGTGCAGAAAGATGGCAGACGCCACGGGGACTTTCCGTCCGCGGTTCGGGTAGGCAACCGCGAGAAGCGTGTCCTCTCGGAAATCTCTAAAAAAGGTGACAGACAACGCGAGGCTTTTCCGTCCGCGGTTCGGGTAGGCAGCCGTAACTAGGCTCGGTACCGGCCCCGCAGCCCCCACCACCGGATGCGCACCAGATCCCCCAGCAGACGCAGGCCGTCCGCCAGGGGGGAGACCTTGGAGCCGGGGACGTCGCTCCAGGTCACCGGGATCTCGGCGACGCGGTAGCCCAGGGAGCGGGCGAGGTAGAGAGCCTCGATGTCGAAGGAGAAGCCGTCCAGGCGAGCGCGGCGGAAGATTTCTTGGGCGGCAGAGCGGGTGAAGAGCTTGAAACCGCATTGGGTGTCGTGGACGCCTGGTACCGCCAGGGCGCGGACGAAGAGGTTGACGCCCTTGCCGCCGAGGCTGCGGTAGAGGGGTTGGGAGCGCAGGATCTCCGACTGGGCGAGAGCCCGGGAGCCGATGGCCACCGCGACGCTACTTTCGAGGGCACCACTGAGCTTGGGGAGGTCCGAAAGCGGGGTCGACAGATCGACGTCGGTGAACAGAATCCGCTCCCCCCGGGCCGCGAGCATGCCGCGGCGCACGGCGTGGCCCTTGCCACGGTTCGCCTCACCGCGCAGCAGGCGCCAGCTACTCTCCTCCAAGGCTTCCTGGGAGCGCAGAAACTCCTCCACCCGCTCCGCCGTGCCGTCGGTGCTGCCGTCGTCGACGAAGAGCAACTCCACCGGTCGCGGGCTCGCAGCTGCGAAATCCCGCAGACGCTGCAGGGGGCCGGCGAGGCGGCGGGCCTCGTTGTACATGGGTACAACGACGGTCAGATGCGGAGTGGGAGGGCTCATGGCGCGTAGAGATGGGGGCGGCGGCCGGCGGAACGCCGGTGCGGCGGCCATGGTACCTCAAGAAAGCGGCGCGAGAACGCGGCACTAGAACGCCGCAGAAAAACAAAGCTCCGGAACAGGAAAGGATCCCATTCCGGAGCTCGGAAGTCAGCGCTTGCAGGTCACAGTGCGCTCCTTAGCGATAGCGGCTCACACGGTTGGCGCGCGGTGCGCTGCCAGCGGTTGACTTCGCGTCTACCAGCCCATTATGACTCAGCGGCTGACGACGAAGGCGCGCTGGCGCTCTTCCAGCAGTCCCATGCGGCCCTGATCCAGCAGTTGCAGATCCCGCACCTCGAAGGGTGCACCGAAATCGCTCTCGGCGAAGACCCGGCGATGGAAGCGCAGCTTGAGGGTACCCTCTCCAGCCTCCAGCCAGTCCGCGCTATGGGCGGTGCCCATGGGGCGCAGCTGTCCGGCAGCGTCGGTGCCGTAGAGCACTCCGCGGACCTCATAGCGGCCGGCGGCGACGGTCTCCACCCCGACCTTGGCGGTGAGGTTGCGGAAGCCTTCTCCGCTCTTGCCGCCGATCTCCACCGCGCCGCTCAGGCGGGCGGTGGGTACGGTGACCTGGAAGGCGGTGCGCGCGGCGCGTTCCACCGCCAGATCGCCGGCGCGGCCGACGGTCCAAACCTCCGCCTGCCACAGCCCCTCCGCCGGCGCCTCCAAGGCGTCGAGGGCGAGCTGGGCACGATGACCGGCGGGGCCGGCAGCGAAGCTCAGCGGGAAGGTGCGCCCCGCCGGCGAAATGACCTCGCCGCGGACGCTCTCAGCGCTGGCGCCGTCGAGCCGCAGGGTTACCGCCAGCGAGTCACCGTGGAAGTAGTTGACCCGATCCGCCGAAACCGAGGCCACCACGCTGCTGGCGGGCTCGAGCACGTGCACCACGTAGATGCCCTTGGCCCCGGTCAGGCCGGGAGCCTGCAGGGTGATGGTGCCAGCGCCCAGGTCCTTGCTCAGTCGGAAGGCGGTGGTACCCGCGGGGAACGGGGCGTCGGCGGCGGTCATCTGCTCGGCGCTCACCAGCAGCTCCATGGCCTCCCCTTGGGTGAAGGACTCACCACCCCGGGAGATCACCAGCTGGCTGGGATCGATGGCCACTTGCTCGGACCACGCCGCATCGGCGGCGGGGTTGAGGCGGATGAGCGCGCCGGCGCTGGCGATGGGCAACTCGACGCCGGCGGCCAGGCCCTGGGCGTCGGTGACCCGCCAATACTCACGGCTCTGAGCCACGAAGGGGGTCGGTTCGGTGAGAGCCTGGTCCGCCGGCAGCGGCCAGCTGAAGGCCACCGGATCGCGGGCGATGGCCGGCCCGGCGACGGACTCCGGCGGTGCGACCAGGCTGCCGGAGACTACGTCCCCGGGCGAGGTGAGCAGACGGTCCACCGGCGCCGGAGCGATGCCGCTCTGGCCGGCGGGCTGGGCGCCCGCGGAGAGGGTGAGGGCCAGCACCAGGCCGGCGGCGAACACGAGCTGGAGACTTCCTTGCTTGAGTTTCATCGCGGTTCCCCCCTCAAAGATCGTTGCGCAGAATGACGTCGAGATTGAAGCACTTGCGGCGGCTCTGGTTGTGGCTCAGAGGCTCGTCGCCGGCGGTGTAGTCGGTGTCATAGAACCACACGTAGCCCGCCGCCGACTGGCTGGAGCATTCCAGGAAGCCGTCGGAGCAGCTGCTGAGCCACGCCTGGGTGACTTCCAGCCCGAGGTTGAGGGTGTAGCCACCGCAGTAGCTGTCCCCGTCCCAGATGGCGGTCTCCACATCGGTACCGACCACGTTCCAGAAACCCTTGGGCAGTGCCGGCCGGCCGCTGGTGCCGTAGAGCCAGTTGGCGTTGTAGGACGCCATCCAGCTGGTCTGCTGCATGCGCACGGCGTCGTTCTGATACCCCAGCAGCCAACCCACGGCGGCCTCGAAGACGGTGCCGTTCATCACCGCATCCGCCAGCGGCGTGCCGGCGCTGGAGGGGGCCAGAGCGTTGACCCAGCGGATGTTGTTGATGATGGTGGGATAGCGGCTGTCCCAGGTGGGATTGGAGAGGATCCAACGCATCACGTTGCCGCCGTTGGAGTGGGTGATCACCACCAGGTCGTCGATACCCTTGCTGGTAATGAAATTGTAGAGATAGCCCGCCAGGCAGCCGGCGGCTCCGGAGGTCCACATATACTCTTCGAAATCACAGTTGATGATCGTGTAGTTGGATTGATTCGACAATCCCTGGCGCACTGAGTTGACCATTTCACTGGTCCAATAGTCGTTGAGCGCATCGCTTTGGTTGCCGGTGCCGTGCACAAAGGCGACGCCGGTGGTCGCCCCGGCGGGGAATGCCGACAGCACCAGGGCGAGACAGCAGACGCATCCGAAGACTCGCAGGATCATGGCTCCTCCATTCGTTGAAGAAATAGTAAACAGATCGTCCGAACAGCGGCTGTCGCGCGCGGGAGGGCCTTCTCGAGACCTCAAATCCTCCCAGAGCGCTGTGGACCTTCGAACGCAGGCTGCCCGCGTCGGATCGAGCAAGCCGCTGACATCGGAACCCTTCGGGTGCACAGGAAGGTAGCAAATCCTGAAGCTCGCCGCAAGCAGCGGGCAGGGGCACTCTCACTGGTACTTTCATTGGCACTTTCACCGGCCCCTTTCCCGGCACCGGACAAGCTCCCGCCAGCAACCCAAAACGCGGTATTCTCAGAGTTTGTGAATTGCCTCTGAAGGACTCTGAAGGAAAGGTCGAAGATGAGGGGTGCCAAGGTATTGATCGTAGACGACGACGACGAGGTCCGGGACAGCCTGGCTCGCCTGCTCAACACCTATGGCTATGACATCGCCACCGGCTCCGATTGCGCCAGCGCCCTCACCGCCCTCACCACCGATGAACCCGACGTGGCGGTGGTGGACTACAGTCTCCCCGACGGCAACGCCATCGAGCTCTTGGAGCAGCTCGCCGAGCTGGAGGTGGAAACCCCCATCGTGGTACTCACCGGCCACGGCACCATCGAATTGGCGGTGGAGGCACTGCAGGAGGGAGCGGTGCACTTCCTGACCAAGCCGGTGCAGGGGGCGGCGCTCCGGGTGATCCTCGATCGGGCCTTGGAAGGCCGCCGCCAGCAACGGCTGATCAACGCCCAGCGCAAAGTCGAGCAGCGACGCCGCATCGATCCTTTTCTTGGCGCGAGCCAGGCCATTCGTCAACTGGAGAAGGACGCGCGGCGCATCGCAACGGTGGAGAGCCCGGTGCTGATCCTCGGCGAGACCGGCTCGGGCAAGGGAACCCTGGCGCGCTGGCTGCACGACAACGGCTCGCGCTCCGCCCATCCCTTCGTCGATCTCAACTGCGCGGCGTTGAGCAAGGAGTTGCTCGAAAGCGAGCTCTTCGGCTACGCCCGGGGCGCCTTCACCGGCGCGGTGGATCAGAAAGCCGGCCTGCTGGAAGCCGCTCACGGGGGCACCCTCTTCCTCGACGAGATCGGCGACCTCGACCCCCAGATCCAGCCCCGGCTGTTGAAGGTGATCGAAGAAAAGCGCTTCCGGCGCCTCGGCGAGGTGCGGGAACGCACCGTCGACGTGCGGCTGATGGTGGCGACCCACCGGGATCTGCGGCTCCAGATGGAGCGCAGCACCTTCCGCGAAGACCTTTTCTTCCGGGTCAGCACCTTTCAGCTCTTGGTCCCACCCCTACGGCACCGGCGGGAGGACATACCGGAGCTCGCCACCCTGCTGCTCACCCGCATCGCTTCCGATCTCGGACGCTCCTCGCTGCGCTTGACGGCGGAAGCCGAGGCGGCGCTCATCCGCTACAGCTGGCCCGGCAATATCCGCGAGCTACGCAACGTCCTGGAACGGGCCGCCCTCTTCGCCGATGGCGGCAGGATCTATGGAGAGGATCTGCGCTTCGACGCCATGTCCAGCGCGGAAGACCCCCTGGGCACCGGAGAGAGCACCGCCAACTCCCAGGTCGCCAGCCCCAGAATCGAGCAGCAACGCGGCGCCATCGAAGCCGCCCTGCGCGCGGAGAATTGGAACGTGGGCCGCGCCGCCGAGCGTCTCGACATGCCCCGCAGCACTCTCTATCTGCGCATCAAGCAGCTGCAGATCCGCCTCCCGGGCCGCTAGGCCGCGAAGCCCCTGGGAGCCCATGGTTGGGCGCCGGACGCCGCCGGTGGCGTCCAAGCTGTCCAAGAATCTTGGACGGATTTCCATAGCCGTCCTAGAATCCATTAATTGAAATTATTCCCAACGGCCGGAAACCCCCTTCTATTGGCGCCTTTTGCGGCTGCCTGGAGCCTCCCCGCTCCTGGCACAACGCTTGCTTGTTATAACAGGCGATAGAGGCTGAGTCCTCGATTCCCGACACGACAGACCAACAACAGAAACCCCCTGCTGCCGCCAACGGCAGATTTTTCGGATTAAGGAGACCGCGATGAGCAACGTCAATGAGAGCCTGACTCAAGTCATGGATTTGGATGGGATTGTAGCCACCTGCGTGGTGGACAGCGACAGCGGAATGATGCTCGGCTCCGCCGGCAACACCGACGTCTTCAACCTCGAGGTGGCCGCCGCCGGCAACACCGAGGTGGTTCGCGCCAAGCGCAAGACCATGAAGGCTCTCGACCTGGCCGACGACATCGAGGACATTCTCATCACCCTCAGCAAGCAGTACCACATCATCCGTCCCTTGGCCTCCAACGGCGCGCTCTTCATCTACGCCGTGCTGGACAAGAGCAAGTCCAACCTCGCCATGGCGCGCCTCAAGCTCGCCGGCATCGAGAAGGACCTCAGCGTTTGACCGGACTCCGGAGCGGTGGCGTAGCTGGCAACAGCCGCCACCGCCGCCGGAGACGATGTCCCGCTTCAGCTCACATTGTGACCGGAGCCCCCCTGCCCGGCCCGTTTCCTTGTCTCCCCTCTTTGGACTACGGCACCGTCCCTCGAAGGACCGGCTTTGAATAACCGGCTCTCGAGAGGACCGGCCCGAGACCTTGAAGATTGCTATCCGATGAAGAAGATTTTGCTCGACGACGACGAGGACGTTCTGG
>JAXHTF010000117.1 GCA_034211275.1 Acidobacteriota bacterium | reverse complement strand
CCCCAGGATGTCCGCGATCTTGCCCATCGTGATCGCCCGGGACCGCACGTCCCCCAAACGCTCGTACACCGGAAGCTCTTCCTCCCGACGGATCCGCAACGCCTCCTCCAGATCCCCGCGAGCCCCCAGGATGTCCGCGATCTTGCCCATCGTGATCGCCCGGGACCGCACGTCCCCCAAACGCTCGTACACCGGAAGCTCTTCCTCCCGACGGATCCGCAACGCCTCCTCCAGATCCCCGCGACGAAACAGGATGTCCGCGATCTGGCCCATCGTGATCGCCCGGGACCGCACGTCCCCCAAACGCTCGTACACCGGAAGCGATTCCTCTCGGAGCAACCGTAGAGCTTCGTCTGGGTCTCCCTGAACGGCAAGAACTTCTGCAAGCTGCCGGTAGGCAAGGGCTTCTCCTCGGCGATCTTCTCCTTCTCGGAAACCCTTCACCGCAGTTTCAAAGCTCTCCCGGGCCGCAGTGAAATCCCCCAAGTCCCGGAGTAGTTCGCCGCGCTCCACCAGGAGCTCCAGATCGGATGGGCGGTCGCGGCGGTCGAGCCCCTCTAGATAAGAGTCGATCTCCTCGATGCGCAGCCGTCGGTCCCCCGCGGGGGCTCTCCCGCGATCCACTCGCCGCTCATAGAGATCAGTCTCGACGGGGAAGCTCGCGAGCGCAAGATCGAAGACACCGCTCCGCCAAGCCCAAAAATCCGGTGCCTCCAGAGCCAGATCCCGAACGCGGCTCCGGAGCACCCACAGAAGCAGCGGGACCGGGCAGCGATCTGCCAGCTGTTCTCGATGGTAGTTGAAGGCTTGCCACAAGCTGGCTGCGCCACCGGGCCAATCCTCCAAACCCACCACCTGCACCGGTCCCTTTGCAGCGGCGGCGGCCAGGAGGTCCTCCAGCCGGCTGAAGTCGCCCTCTGCGGACTCTGCATCGACGATGCTGCCGCCGCAGAGCTGCTCTTGCAGATACTCGGCCACGCGGTCGCGGTAGCTGCCGTCGCTGAATTGAAGGATCACCAAAGTGAAACTCTGCCGACCCTGCAACAAACGCTCGAGGCGCAGCAGGATACCCGAGTGCTCAGACCGCAGATTCCAACCGCGGGAAGCTTCAGAGACTGCTTCGGATGAAGCTATCTGGGAGTCCGAAGGGGCCGATGGGGTCTGGTCCGCCATGGCTGACTCTAACTCCGCCCTGCCTCCCGGTAGGCATCTAGCGTCCGGACTACCGGATGGCTCCGCCACCAATAGGCGTTGTATTCGAGGAGCGCGAGGTTGTAGAGCAGACGGCGGGCCTGTTCCGAGTTGCGCTCCACCTGAGGCTGCTCATCAATCTGCCGAAGCAGTGCGTAGTCCTCGGCATCAAGGAATTGGCGATAGTCCGTGGCCAGAGCCTTGACCGCCCGCTCGGCAGCCGGGCGATCGAAGAGATCCTCCCGGGCATGCTCGAAGCTATATTGCAGCAAACGGAGCAGATCCCGCGGATGGCCGCCGCTATGCTCGATCAGGTAGTCTGCGGTGCTGGGGTCGTCAAAGAGCTCCCGAGGTGCCCGACGAAACAGAATCTCCTCCATCGCCCGGAGGGCCACCGGATTGGAAGCTCCATCCTTCTCCTGCAGCTTGATCATGGGTAGCTTGAAGGTGACGGTGAAGCTCTGGTGGATCGCTCCACCGCCATGAAGAAGATGAATCGGTGCACTGTAAACGAAAAGCGCTTCCACCAGCTGGAGCTGATAGACGTCACGCACGAAGAAGGAGTCGGCGTCGTCTCCGCGGAGCCGGTCAGTGCCGTCCACCAGGAATAGAACCCGTTTGCCCAATCCGTGCTCCGAGCAGGCGTCTTCCGCTGCCAAGATCAGTTGATTGAAGGCCCGCGCAAACTCCGTGAAGTGATTGCGTACCACTCGGCGGAGCTCTTCCTTGTAGGTTGAATTGACACGGAAAGCCGCCGTCAGCTCGGCGAAGATCTTGCTCAGAAAAGGAATCCCGCCTTCCGCCTTGGCACCGCTCTTGACCTCGGCAGCAAACTGGCGGGTCGCTTCGTGCTTCTCGATCCGCTCGTCGAACCACTGCCGGAGCAGAGTCAGATGAACCGGATCGAGATCGATTTGATGCTCTGCCAAGCGGGCCAACAAGGCTTCGGCCAAAGCCAGCAGGACATCCTGGTACTGCAAGTTGTTGGGATCGAGAGCCTTCGCCGCATCGAGGAGCACGGCGAGAAACTTCTCCTTGCGGTTCAGGCGCCAGTGAACGCGCCGCAGCTCGGTGCTCTTGCCACAGCCCCGATGACCGCAAAAGAGGATGTATGACTTGCGCGGTGGCCCTTTCAGCTCCCAAGTTCGGGGATCGACTCCCAAGCTCCGGTAGAGGGGAGAAAAGCTGAACTCTCCACGGGCATCCGCGGTATCGACCCAACGATCATCCCCGGGTGCCAAGGGCTCGTCGAACTGTAAACGCTGATTGACCTCCCAGATGTCCTTGGGAGGATTTCCAGCGGCAGGTGTCTCGTCGCTCATAGGCAGATCTTACACGCTGCCAGGCTCCCTGATTGCGCTCACTCGTCTTCGATGTAGACAGAGTGGATGATCGTGCTCAGAAATCCCCTGATCGGAATCTCGCAGCAGCTCGCAAAATAAGGAGGATCCGTCCCCTCACTCCACCTCCCGCTGCCCCGCCAGCCCCACACTCTCCAGCGCCGTCTCGATCTCCGGCAGGATGCTGGGGTCGTCGATGGTGGCGGGGGGTTTGTAGGGTTCGTTGTCGGCGATCTTCTGCATGGTGCCGCGGAGAATCTTGCCGGAGCGGGTCTTGGGGAGACGGGCTACCACCACCGCCTTCTTGAAGGCGGCGACGGGGCCGATCTGGTCGCGCACCAGCTGGACGCACTCGGCGGCGATCTGTTCCGGCGGCGTGGTGACGCCGGCCTTGAGGCAGACGAAGCCCAGAGGCACCTGGCCTTTGAGATCGTCGGCAACGCCGATCACCGCGCATTCGGCGACGGCGGGGTGATGGGCCAGGACTTCTTCCATGGCGCCGGTGGACAGGCGGTGACCGGCGACGTTGATGATGTCGTCGGTGCGGGTCATGACGAAGACGTAGCCGTCCTCGTCGATGAAGCCGGCGTCGCCGGTCTTGTAAAAGCCCGGGTATTCGGAGAGGTAGGACTCGCGGAAACGCTCGTCGGCGTTCCACAGGGTCGGCAGAGTGCCCGGCGGCAGCGGCAGCTTGCACACGATGGCACCGATCTTCCCCGGCTCCACCGGCCGGCGGTGGTCGTCGAGGATGCGCACATCCCACCCCGGCGCCGGCTTGGTGGTGGAGCCGCGCTTGACCGGAAATTGGTGCAGCCCGAGGCAGTTGGCGGTGATGGACCAGCCGGTCTCGGTCTGCCACCAATGGTCGATGACCGGTACCCCCAGATGCCTCTCCGCCCAATGCAGGGTCCGCGGATCGCAGCGCTCTCCGGCGAGAAACAACGCCCGAAAGGACGAGAGGTCCGCTTGCTCGATGAAGCGGCCCTCGGGATCCTCGCGGCGGATGGCGCGGAAGGCGGTGGGGGCGGTGAAGAGGGTGGAGACCTGGTTGTCTTCGATCACCCGCCAGAAGGTGCCGGCGTCGGGGGTGCCCACGGGCTTGCCCTCGAAGACCACGGTGGTGCAGCCGTGGAGCAAGGGGCCGTAGCAAATGTAGGAATGCCCCACCACCCAACCGACGTCGGAGGCGGCCCAATAAACCTCCCCGGGCTGCATGCCGTAGACCGCCGACATGGAGTATTTGAGCGCCACCGCGTGGCCGCCGTTGTCCCGTACGACGCCCTTGGGCTGTCCCGTGGTGCCGGAGGTGTAGAGGATGTAGAGCGGGTCGGTGGCGGCCACCGGCACGCAATCCCGTGGCTCGGCGGAGGCCATGGCGTCGTTCCAGTCGAGATCCCGGCCGGGGACCAGCTCGGCCTCCGCCTGAGGGCGCTGGAGCAGGATCACCTTTTCCGGCGGATGCTCGGATTGCTCGATGGCGTCGTCCAGCAGGTGCTTGTACTCCACCACCCGCGTGGGCTCGATGCCGCAGGAGGCGGCCACCACAACCCTCGGCCGGGCGTCGTCGATGCGGGTCGCCAGCTCGTGGGGCGCGAAGCCGCCGAAGACCACCGAGTGCACGGCGCCGAGACGCGCGCAGGCGAGCATCGCCACCAGGCTCTCGGGAACCATCGGCATGTAGAGGATCACCCGATCCCCCTTCTCCACTCCCTGAGCCGCCAAGACACCGGCGAAGCGCGCGGTCAGATCCTGCAGCTCGGCGAAGCTGATGGAGCGGCGAGTACCGGTAATGGGACTCTCGTAGAGGATCGCCGCCTGCTCCCCTCGGCCCGCTTCCACGTGACGGTCGACGGCGTTGTAGCAGGTGTTGAACTCACCGCCGACGAACCAGCGGTAGAAGGGAGCCTTGCTGTCGTCTAGCACCCGATCCCACCGGCGGGTCCAGACCAGGTCCTCGGCGGCGCGGCCCCAGAAGGCCTCCGGATCTTCCAGCGATTCGGTGTGGGCTCGGTGATACGCGTTGGTGGTCAATCGTCCATCCTCCATCCTCACAGGCGGTTTCGGGGCCGGGCCTCAGGACCCCGCCTTGTGGGCTTCGATCAACGACTCCACCACCGACGGGTCGGCGAGGGTGGTGATGTCACCGAGGGCCTCGTACTCGCCCTCGGCGATCTTGCGCAGAATGCGGCGCATGATCTTGCCGGAGCGGGTCTTGGGCAGGCCCGGGGTGATCTGGATGCGGTCCGGCTTGGCGATGGGACCGATGACGTGGCGCACCTGCTCTTTGAGGGTACCTACCAGCTCCTCGGGATGAGTGCCCTCGTATTCCGGCGTGATGATCACGTAGGCGAAGATGCCCTGGCCCTTGATCTCGTGGGGGAAGCCCACCACCGCCGCCTCGGCGACGGCGTCGTGAGCCACCAGGGCGCTCTCCACCTCGGCGGTGCCCATGCGGTGACCGGAGACGTTGAGCACGTCGTCGACGCGGCCGGTGATCCAGTAATAACCGTCCTCGTCCCGGCGGCAGCCGTCGCCGGTGAAGTACTTGCCCGGGAAGGTGCTGAAGTAGACCTGCTTGAAGCGCTGGTGATCGCCCCAGATGGTGCGCGCCTGGCCGGGCCAGGAGCGGGTAAGGCAGAGGTTGCCGCGCACGTCGTTGCCCTCGATGACCGTGCCCTCCTCGTCCACCAGCTGGGGCTCGATGCCGAAGAACGGCAAGGTGGCGGAGCCGGGCTTGGCGGGGGTGGCGCCGGGCAGCGGGGTGATCAAGATGCCGCCGGTCTCCGTCTGCCACCAGGTGTCGACGATGGGGCAGCGGCCGTCCCCCACTACGTCGTGGTACCACTCCCAAACCTCCGGATTGATCGGCTCGCCGACGGTACCCAGCACCCGCAAGCTCTTGCGGCTGTGCTTCTTCACCCACTCGTCTCCCTCCCGAGCGATGGCGCGAATGGCGGTGGGAGCGGTGTAGAAGATGTCCACCCCAAGGTCGTCCACCAGCTGCCAGTAACGGCCGGCGTCGGGATAGAGAGGCGTGGACTCGAACATCACCGTGGTAGCACCGTTGGTCAGCGGGCCGTAGATGATGTAGCTGTGGCCGGTGATCCAGCCGATGTCGGCGACGCAGGCGTAGACCGAGTCGGGTTTGAGGTCGAAAACGTACTCGTGGGTGAGGGAGGTGTAGACCAGATAGCCGCCGGTGGTGTGCATCACCCCCTTGGGCTTGCCGGTGGAGCCGGAGGTGTAGAGCACGAAGAGGGGATCCTCGGCGTCCATCCACTCCGTGGGGCAGGTGGCCCGCTGCTTGCCGATCTCCTCGTCCAGCCAATGGTCCCGGCCCTCGGTCATCTCCACCTCGGTGTCGGTGCGGCGGGCCACCAGCACCGTATCCACCAGGTCGAGACCGCGCACCGCGTCGTCCACGGTCCTCTTCAGCGGAATGGTCTTGCCGCCCCGCAGGCCTTCGTTGGCGGTGACCACCATGCGGCAGTCGGCGTCGAGGATGCGGTCCCGCAGCGACTCGGCGGAGAACCCGGCGAAGACGATGGAGTGCACCGCTCCGATGCGGGCGCAGGCGAGCATGGTGTAGGCCAGATCGGGAATCATCGGCAGGTAGATGCACACCCGATCCCCACGGCCCACGCCGTGAGCCTTGAGCACGTTGGCCACCCGCGACACCCGCCGCTGCAGCTGGCGGTAAGTGATGTGCTCGTAGTCCCCGGGCTCGTCCTTGGCCCAAATGATCGCGGTCTTGTCCGGCTGGGTTTCCAGATGGCGGTCGACGCAATTGAAGCAGGCGTTGAGCTTGCCGCCTTCATACCAGGAGAAATCCACCGTCTCGTAATCCCAGTAGCCGGCACCGTCCGGCGGGTGGAACCAGGTCACCCGCTGGGCCTGCTCGGACCAGAAGCCCTCCGGGTCGTCGATGGAGCGCTGGTAGAGCTGGCGGTATTCATCGAGGGAGGAAATCTTCGCGTGCTTCGCAATCTCGTCCTTGACCGGGATCATCGGATTCTCCGTGGTTCGGGTTGTCGGTGCAGTCTTCGCTCGAGTCTTGATCGTGATGCGGAATCTGGTTCGTGACGCTCAATCGTTATCGCGACACCTAGTGTACTCGCTGAGGGCGAATCCGGACCGGGAGACGCCCCCGCCGCGCCAAGTACCCAATGGCGCGACGGAGGCGTCGGCTCGGCTGTCCGACTCGGCTGTCCGACAGGGCATACCGAGCCCGGTGACCGGATGCTTCAGGTCCAGGCCATCAGGTCCAGGCCATCAGTGGGTCTGAGCCGCACCGGCGCCTCGCGGCACCCGCACGCTCTCCACCATCTCCTGGATCTCCTCCGGCGGCGGCGGAGTCAGCCTCGAAACCACCAGGGTGGTCACCAGGTTGAGCACCATGCCAACGGCGCCGATGCCTTGGGCGCTGATGCCGAAGACGAACGGTTCCATGCCGAAGAAGCGGTTGCCGATGATGTAGAAGGCGGTGAAGGAGATGCCCACCACCATGCCGGCGATGGCGCCCTGGCGGTTGGTCCGCTTGGAGAAGATCCCCAAGAGGATCACCGGGAAGAAGCTGGCGGCGGCCAACCCGAAGGCGAAGGCCACCACCTCGGCGACAAAGCCCGGTGGATTGATCCCGAAGTAGCCGGCGACGCACACCGCGAAGAAGATGGTGATGCGGCCCACCAGCAGCTTCTTGCGCTCCGAAGCACCGGGGTTGATCAGCTTGGCGTAGACGTCGTGGGAGAAGGAGCTGGAGATCACCAGCAGCAATCCCGCCGCCGTCGACAGCGCCGCCGCCAAACCGCCGGCGGCCACCAACGCGATGACCCACGGAGCGAGATCCGCCACCTCCGGCGTCGACAGCACGATGATGTCGCGGTCGATGACGATCTCGTTGACGTTGGCGTCCGGGGAGAGGGTGAGTATCCCGTCCCCGTTCTTGTCCGTCAGGGTCAAGAGCCCGGTTTCCTCCCAACTACTCACCCATTCGAGGGAACGGGCCTCGGCCACAGGGGTGTTGTGCAGGGTGTCCACCAGGTTGTAGCGGGCGAAAGCCGCCAGCGCCGGAGCCGTGGTGTAGAGGATGGCGATGAAGAGCAGCGCCCAACCCGCGGACCAGCGCGCCGCGCGTACGTTGGGCACGGTGTAGAAGCGCACGATGACGTGGGGCAGACCGGCGGTACCGACCATCAAGGCCATGGCGATACAGAAGACGTCCAGCTGACTCTTCGATTGGAACGGCGCCGTGTACTCGTTGAAGCCCAGATCGACCTGGATCTGGTTGAGCTTGGCGGTGATGTCCGAGAAGGTGAAGGAAAGCTGGGGAATGGGGTTGCCGGTGAGCTTGGAGGAGATGGCCACCGCGGGGATCAGGAAGGCGATGATGAGCACCGAGTACTGGGCCACCTGGGTCCAGGTGATGCCCTTCATGCCCCCCACCACCGCGAAGAAGGCGACGATGGCCATGCCGATGATCACGCCCCAGGTGATGGACACGCCGAGAAAGCGCGAGAAGACCACGCCGACGCCGCGCATCTGGCCGGTGACGTAGGTCAGAGAGACGAAGACGGCGCAGATGGCCGCCACCACGCGGGCGACCTGAGAGTAATAGCGGTCACCGACGAAGTCCGGCACCGTGTACTGGCCGAACTTGCGCAGATAAGGCGCCAGCAAGAGCGCCAGAAGCACGTAGCCGCCGGTCCAACCCATGAGGTAGACGGCGCCGTCGTAGCCCATGAAGGAGATCAGGCCCGCCATGGAGATGAAGGATGCGGCGGACATCCAGTCGGCGGCGGTGGCCATGCCGTTGAACACCGGCGGCACGCCCTGGCCGGCGACGTAGAAGCCCTTGGTATCGCGCACCCGATTCGAGTACCCGATGTAGAGGTAGGCGCCGAAGGAAATGATGACGAAGGCGAAAGTCCACAATTCGGTGGTGGTGAAGTCCATCTTCAATCCTCCTCGTGGACGTCGAATTCACGATCGATCTTGTCCATGCGCCAGGCGTAGACGAAGATCAGGATGACGAAGACGAACATCGAGCCCTGCTGGGCCCACCAGAAGCCCGCCGGCAGCTGGCCGATGTGGAATTTCATGGGAAAGAGAATGGCGAGGCCGAAGGAAACCGTCGCCCAGATCACCAGCAGCGTGGCGATGAGGGCTCGATTCTTCCTCCAGTAGGCCTCCCGAGATTTCTTTGGGTCGGACATGGCTTCTCCTGAAAACAAGAACGGTTGGCGATCGAGGCGGTCGAAAGAAGGCGCGATTCTCTAGAAGTGGAACATCTGCAGGGTCAGCTGCAGCACGTTGCGGTCGTCCTGGCCGTCGGTACCGAGCTGACCGTAGGCCAGCCGCACCACCCGGTTGTGCTTCTTGAGCCGGTAGTTGACACCGACGAAGGTGGAATCCGTGTCGGCCCGGAAGGCGTCGTCGAAATCCCGCTCGGCGTATTGGATCCAGGGCTGCCAGCGGCTACTCCCCAGGTAATAGCCGAGCTCCAAGAGCAGGGTGTCCTGCTCCGGCAGCGAGGAGAAGGTGTCCCCGCCGTCGTATTGAATGACGTCCGCCTGGAAGGTGAAGGCGGAGCCGTCGTCGCCGATGGGCTGGTCGTAGAAAAGATCGTAGCCGATGGCGGTGTAGTCGTCCTGGGTGTCGAAGCCGACGCCGAAGGAGAGCTGGCGCTTCCCGCCCAGGTTGTTGCCGGTGTAGAACATCCCCGTTTCGGTGTCGAAGACGTGGTACATCAGACGGCCGGAGAAGCGCAGATCGTCGGCGGCGCCGCGATCGCCGTCGTAGACGCCGAAGCGGTACTCCACCTTGTTTTCCGCCAGGCTGCCCCGGGCCTGGATGCCGTAGTCGCGACCGACCCGGGACTTGGTGGGAGCGGAGTTGAGGAAGGAGTAGGGCCCGTAATCCGAGGCCAGATGGGTCACCGCCGACTGGGTGGAGTTGCGGGAGAGAGGAATGAGGATCAGCCCGAGGTCGAGCTTGAAGGCGTCATTGTGGGTGTAGGTGACGAAGAAGTCCTGGATGTAGACGTCGCCGGAGTTCTTGTTGCCGTCGGCGTCGGACTTGCCCAGGTTGGGGCTGTCGGTCTCGAAGAAATACGACCACTTAGGCGCCAGCTTGCCGCCGAACATGATGCGCAGCCGGCGGAAGTAGAGGTTCTCCAGGTCGTCGCCGTTGGTCAGCTCCTCCGAGTCCGCCCGCATCACCGCAAGAAAGCCGAACTTGATCGAGGAATCACCGTCCTCCGAGGTGATTTGCCACTGACCGAAGGTGTCAGGGGCGGCGAGAAGGGCACAGAGTGCGAGGAACGCGAGAATTCCTCGGGGCGCAAAACGACAGTGCATCCGGAAGCTCCTTTCCCGGTAAACGTCTGCGTGGGCCGAGCCCACAAAAAAGAGATGTTGCAGGCTTCTAGAGCACATCCTGTGCCAGCAAAAATCGTCTCGATTTGATTCGTAGCGACTCGAAACGACGCACCCGGCCCTCTGAATAGAGGAGCAAAATGATTCATATGCACAAGACCCAACGAAAAACTGGATCGAATCGCTCCGAATCGCTACAATCGCCTTCATGACTCGGACCAAGACCCGGCTTCCTTCGCCGACGGCGGCCGGAGAGGAAGGATTGGAAACGGTGGCCCTGGAGCTGGCGGCGCGCTTGGTGAGCGCCTGCCCGGCGCCGGCCTTGTTGATCGAACGCGGCGGCCGGCTGCGGCAGGCCAACTCGGCGGCCCGGGATCTGCTGCGCCTCAACAGCAGCCGAGAAACCGGTCGAGAAGGGACCGGGAACGGCGCCGGAACACCGGTGCGGGAGCTCCTGGGAGTCGGCTGGCGCGAGTTGCTGGTCATCTCCCGCACCGGCGAAACGGATCTGGTGGTAGAGCTCCCCCCCAACGCCGACGGCCGGCGGCGGGGAACCCGGGTGCGGGTAGAGCCCGTCCCCCCCAGCCAGAGCCCACTGAGCCAGAAGCCCCCCAACCAGAGCTCACTGAGCCAGAGGTCACTGGGCCAGGGACAAGCCCGGGCCATCGTCGCCTTCCTGGAGACGCCGGCCCGGCGCGCCGCCGAAGGCTCCCGCGGCGGCGCCGGGGCCAGAGGCTTCGACGCCATCTTCGGCAACGATCCGGCGCTGCTGGCGGCCAAGAGCGCCGCCGCCCGCTTCGCCCAGACTTTGTTGCCGGTGCTGCTGCTGGCGGAAACCGGCACCGGCAAGGAGCTCCTGGCCCGGGCCCTGCACGAGAGCAGCCCGCGCAACGACCAACCCTTCGTCGCCATCAACTGCGGCGCCCTCTCGCCGCACCTGCTGGAGAGCGAGCTCTTCGGCTATGCCCCCGGGGCCTTCACCGGCGCCAGCCGCGAGGGTCACGACGGCAAGATCGGCGCCGCCCGCGGCGGCACCCTCTTCCTCGACGAGGTGGCGGAGATGCCCGGCCCTCTGCAGGCGCTGCTGCTACGGGTGCTAGAGGATGGAACGTATTACCGGGTGGGCGAGAACCGGCCCCGGCAGGCGGACGTGCGGCTGATCTGCGCCACCTGCCGTGATCTGCCACGGCTGGTGGCGGACGGCGGCTTCCGCCAGGACCTCTTCTACCGCATCAACGGCGCCTGCCTGAGCTTGCCGCCGGTGCGCCAGCGGGTGGACGTGGCGGAGCTGGTGCTGCACCTGCTGGATCAGCTGGCGGATCGGCCGGACCTGGTAGGCAACACGGGCCATCGCAGCGGACCACCTCGGCTGTCGCCGGAAGCCCTGGAGTGGATGGTGGAGCATCCGTGGCCGGGCAATGTGCGGCAGTTGAAGACGGCGCTGCAGCACGCCCTGATCCTGTGCGACGGCGGCGAGATCGGCCTGGAGCACCTGCCGGCCCGGCTGGAGACTCTGATCACCTCGAACGACGAGCCGAGCCCTCCCCCAGCGAGGACTCTCCCGGCCAGTCCCGAGCCTCTCGACACTCCGACCCCCTCCTCGCCCTCTACCGCGGCCCCCGGCTCTCCCGCGCCGGCATCTTCCCGTAGCCCCACCCCGCCGCAACAAGCCCCCGTCAAGACTCTGGCGCAACGTGAAGCGGACCGCCTGGTACGCGCCGTGGACACCGCCGGCGGCAACCTGAGCCGCGCCGCCCGGGAGCTGGGCATCGCCCGCAGCACCCTCTACCGCCGCCTGCGCAAGCACGGCCTGCTCGACTGAGGCGCTCCGGCGAAGCAAGACCATGGAGCCCGAACGCCTCATCGGACCGCGCTCCCTCGCCCTCTTCCTCGCCGGCTGCCTGCTCTTCGGCTACCCCATTCTGGAGCTCTTCTCCCAGCACCGCACCGTCGGCGGTATTCCCCTTCTCTACGTCTACCTCTTTGTCGCCTGGGGCTTGATCATCGGCTTCATCGCCTGGCTGGCGGAAGGGCGAGGGGGCCGCCGGTGACCCTCGCCAGCTGGACCATCGTCGCCGTCGCCCTGGGCTACCTGGGGCTGCTCTTCGCCGTCGCCTGGTTCGGCGACCGGCGGGCGGAGCAAGGGCGGAGCCTGGTGGCCAATCCCTGGGTCTACGCCCTCTCCATGGCGGTCTACTGCACCGCCTGGACCTTCTACGGCAGCGTCGGCCGCGCCGCCACCGCCGGCGTCGGCTTCCTTCCCATCTACCTTGGCCCGACCCTCGCCGCCGCCCTGTCGCTGGTGGTGTTGCGCAAGATCGTGCGCATCAGCAAGGTAGAGCGCATCACCTCCATCGCCGATTTCGTCGCCTCCCGCTACGGCAAGAGCCGTGCCCTAGGAGCGGTGGTGACGGTCATCGCCGTCCTCGGCATCGGCCCCTACATCGCGCTGCAGCTGAAAGCGGTGGCCACTTCCTACCTGCTGCTGGTGCACGGCAGCGAAGGGGCCATCGACCATGGCCGCACCTTTGCCCAAACATCCCTCGCCGCCGCCGTCGTGCTGGCGGTCTTCGCCATCCTCTTCGGCACCCGCCACCTGGACCTGACGGAACGCCACGAAGGCCTGGTACTGGCCATCGCCTTCGAGTCGGTGGTCAAGCTCGTCGCCTTCCTGGCGGTGGGGCTCTATGTTTGCTACGGCCTCTTCGACGGCTTCGGCGACATCTTCCAGCAGGCGGCCCAGCGCGCCGACCTGGCGGCCCTGATGACCTTCCAAGGTTCTTGGGGGACTTGGTCGTGGATGGTAGCGCTGGCGATGACGGCGATTCTCTTCCTGCCGCGGCAGTTCCAAGTCTCGGTGGTGGAGAACGTCGACGAGCGCCACATCCCCCGAGCCGCCTGGCTCTTCCCTCTCTACCTGCTGGCCATCAACCTCTTCGTGCTGCCCATCGCCTTCGCCGGCCGGCTGCGGTTCGGTGGCACCGACGTCGAGCCCGACACCTTCGTGCTCAGCCTGCCGCTGGCGGAGGGGCAGGGAATGCTGGCGCTTCTGGTCTTCGTCGGCGGGCTGTCGGCGGCCACCGGCATGGTGATCGTGGAGAGCGTGGCCCTGTCCACCATGGTGTCCAACGACCTGGTGCTGCCGCTGGTGCTGCGCAAGGCCCTGGACCGCCGGGATCCCAACGTCGGCACCCTGCTGCTGCGGGTGCGCCGGGTGGCCATCGTGGTGATCCTGGCTCTGGGGCAGCTGTACCTGATCTCCGCCTCCGCCGAAGTCTCCCTGGTCTCCGTAGGGCTGATCTCCTTCGCCGCCATCGCCCAGCTGGCGCCGGCCATCCTCGGCGGCCTGTACTGGCGCGGCGGCACCCGGCGAGGAGCCCTGGCAGCCCTAGTATCCGGCGTCCTGGTGTGGGGTTACACCCTGCCCTTGCCAACCCTGGCGAGCAGCGGCTGGATCTCCCCCGCCTTCGTCGAGCAGGGCCCCTTCGGCATCGGCTGGCTGCGTCCCTACGCCCTCTTCGGCCTCGGCAGCCTCGAGCCCATCCCTCACGCCATGTTCTGGAGCCTGTTGATCAACACCGGCTGCTACCTGGTGGTCTCCTCCCTGGGCGGCCAAAGCCCGCTGGAGGTGGGGCAGGCGCGCCGTTTCGTCGACGTCTTCCGGCGCACTCCGGCCACCGCCGGCATGCATCCGGAGCTGCCCCTGTGGCGAGCGGACACGCCGGTGGCCACCATCCGCTCGCTGCTCGAACGCTTCCTCGGTGTCCAGCGCACCGAGCGAGCCCTCGACGCCTATTTCGAGTCCCGCGGCCTCGACCCCGAAACCACCGTCTTCGCCGACGCCGAGCTGGCGGCCTTCGCCGAGCGCCTGCTGGCGGGCACCACCGGCGCCGCCTCGGCCCACATCGCCCTCGCTTCGGTGGCCCAGGAGCAGAGCCTGAGCGTGCGCGAGGTGGTGCATCTGCTGGACGAAACCTCCCGGGTCATCGCCACTAGCCGGCAGCTGGAGGAGAAGTCCCAGCAGCTGGAGGCGGCGACGGCGGAGCTGCGGGCGGCCAACGAGCAGCTGCGGGAGCTGGACCGGGTGAAAGACGACTTCCTCGCCACCATGGCCCACGAGCTGCGCACGCCGCTGACCTCCATCCGCTCCTTCACCGAGATCCTCTACGACCACCCGAACCTCGACCCCGCCGAGCGCCGGCGCTTCCTGGACATCGTGCTGAAGGAGAACGAGCGCCTCACCCGGCTGATCAATCAGATCCTCGATCTGGCCAAGATCGAGGCCGGCGAGCCCGCCGGCGCCCGCGCACCGGTGGACCTCAATGAGCTGGTGCGGGACGCCGTCACCGCGGTCACCCAGCTGGCGGAGGAGCGTGGGGTGGCGGTGGAGACCCGCCTGGGCACCCGGGCCCCGCACCCCTGGGTCGACCGGGACCGCCTGATGCAGGTGCTCCTCAACCTGCTGTCCAACGGGCTCAAATTCAGCCGCCGGCGCCTGGTCATCGAGGTGTCCTCGGCGGAGGGAGAGATCCAGGTCTCGGTGGCCGACGACGGTCCCGGCATCGATCCCGAGGAGCGCCAGAGCGTGTTCGAAAAATTCCGTCAGGTCCCCGGCCGAGAGGGAGGCCGCTCCCACGGCACCGGCCTCGGCCTACCCATCTGCCGCGGTATCGTCGAAGGCCACGGCGGCCGCATCTGGGTCGAGAGCAGCCGCTGGGGCGGTGCCCGACTGATCTTCACCCTCCTCGCCGAGCCACCGCCCCAAGGAGAGCTCCATGCCCCATGAACCGCACAAGATCCTCATCGTCGACGACGAGCCCAATATCGTCCTCTCCCTCGAGTTCCTCCTCGGCCAGGAAGGCTACGAGGTGGCGGTGGCCCGGGACGGCCCGGAAGCGTTGGAGCGGGCTGCAGAGCTGCATCCGGACCTGGTGCTCCTGGACGTCATGCTGCCGGGCCTCGACGGCTTCGAGGTTTGCCGTCAGCTGCGCGCCCGGGAGCCGGCCCCGAAGATTGTCCTGCTCACCGCTCGGGGCCGTAGCGCCGAGCGGCTGCGGGGCCTGGACCTGGGCGCCGAGCTCTACGTCACCAAGCCCTTCTCCACCCGTGACCTGATGGCGGATATTCGCCGCTGCCTGGGGAACGCAGACCAAGCTTCCGTGGAGACCTCCGGAGGATGAGCGACGACCCCAAGCACAAGGCCCAGCCCGCAGCCTCCAGGCAGCTGGAAGAGCCAGCCTACCTGGAAGAGCCAGCCCAGCTGGAAGAACTAGCGCGGCGCATGCGCGGCTCCCTGGCCTCCCTGCGCGCCGCCGGGGAAGCCCTGGAGCGTTTCCCGGGCATGGAGGCGGAGCAGCGCCGGCGGCTTCACGGCGTGGTGGCGGACGAGTCCTCGCGGCTGGGAGAGCTGGTGGACGCCCTGGAGCATCTGGCCGCCGGCACCGCCCACGGTGACCATCGCCCGACCTCCGCCGGCGACCTGCTGCAGCTGATCCAAGAGGCCATCGCCCCGGCGGGAATGGAGCTGCGCATCCAGAGCAGCGAGGGCTCCTTCTCCGCCCCGGGAGGCGCCCAGCTGGAGATTCACCGCGAGCTCCTCGCCGCCGCCTTCCACGGCTTCGCCACCGCCCTGCGCAAGGACTTCGCGGTGGTTCGCTGTCGCTTGGGAACCACCGAGATCGACCACCACTGGTTGCTGGACTGGTCCTGGCTCCCGGATCCCCTGGACACCGACCGCCTCCAAGACTGGCAGGGGGCTGCGCTGGAAACCGGCCACGAAGCTCCGGCCCTGCGCTCCGTCGCCCGAGAGCACGGCGGCGAAGCGTGGTTCGACCTCGACCGTAGCGCCGGTGACGCAGGCCGCCGCGCCCACGTACGGGTGCTGCTCCCGCTGAGCGCCGCGCAGAACATCCCGGAAAGCAACCCGGAGAGCAACCAGCCATGAACGGCCCGCCGGCAGACATCGCCGCCCTCGATCCACTGGACTTCCTCACCCGCCATGCGCCCTTCGACGGCCTCTCCGCCGCCGGTCGCGAGCGCGTCGCCGGCGCCCTGGAGATCACCTGGTCCCGGGATGGCGACACGCTGATCCAGCGCGGTGAGGCCAACGCTTTCCTCTACATTCTGCGCAAAGGACAAGTGCAGCTCGAGCTCGACGGCCAGCGGGTGGCGGATCTCGGCACCGGGGAGCTCTTCGGCCTCACCTCCCTGACCTCCGGCGACGAGCTGCCCCGCCTGGACGTCATCGCCACCACCGACTGCCTCCTCTACCGGCTGCCACGACAAACCGTCCAAACCCTCGCCGACGCCGAGCCCGCCTTCGCCCGCTTTTTCCTCGACCGCCTGGCCCAGCGCCTGCGCATGCTCACCGAATCCCAGGCCACCGCCCTCACCAGCGACCTGGGGCGCACCGTGGGGGAGCTGGTGCAGCGGCCGCCGGTGACCCTGCGGCTCGACGCCGAGGGGGCCGCCGCAGGAGGGGTCACCGTCGGCGACGCCGCCCGCACCATGGATGGGGCGGGAGTGAGCTCGGTGTTGCTGCTGGAAGAAGGATCGGAGCGCCCGGCGGGCATCCTCACCGACCGTGATCTGCGCGGCCGGGTGCTGGCCCAGGGCCTGGGCGTCGACACCCCGGTGCGCCAGGTCATGACCTCGCCGGTGACCTGGATCGACGCCGCCACCCCCGGCGCCGAGGCCCTCGTCCACCTGCTGCGGGCCGGTCATCACCACTTGGTGCTGGAAGAAGAAGGCCGACTGGCCGGGGTGGTTACCGTCTCGGATCTGCTACGCAGCCAATTGCAAAGCCCCACCGCGCTCCTCGACCGCATCCAGCGCGCCGGCCAGCCGGAGGACCTCCAAGACTATGGCGAGCGGGTGGCGGCGACGGTGGAAACCCTCTACCGCAGTCGCGTCCCGGCGGTGGATATCGGCCGTGTCGTCGCCGCCCTCAACGACGCCCTGGCGGCGCGGCTGCTGGAGCTGGCCCAGGACGAGCTGGCAGCAGAGCTCGGCCCTCCACCCTGCGACTACGGGTGGATCGTCTTCGGCTCCGAGGGGCGCCAGGAGCAGAGCTTTCTCACCGACCAGGACAATGCCCTGGTCTTCGAGCAAGACTCGGAGGCCGCCCACCGCTACTTCCAGGCCCTCGCCCGCCGCGGCGTCGACAGCCTGCTGACGGTGGGCTTCCCGCCCTGCGCCGGCGGCTTCATGGCCACTCATTGGTGCCTGCCCCTCGACGAGTGGCGGCGGCGCTTCACCGGCTGGATCGAAGAACCGGATCCGGAAAACCTCATGCGGGTGGCCAACTTTTTCGACTGGCGCAGCGTCTCCGGTGGCCTCGACCTGGAGCCCCTGGAAGCCATCGTCCGCGGGGCCCACCAGCGCAAGCTCTTCATCGGCCAGCTGGCCCGGGCCTCCATGCGCAAGCGGCCGCCCCTGGGTCTGCTCCACCGCATCGTCGAAGAGGAAGGCGGCGTCGACCTCAAATCCGGTGCCCTGATGCCCGTCAGCGGCCTCGCCCGCCTCTTCGCCCTAGAGGCCGGCCGCCGTAGCGGCTCCACCCTCCGCCGCCTGGAGCGGGCGGCGCGGGCGGAAGTGGTCAGCGATGACGGCGCCGAAGTGCTCACCGAAGCCTTCCGCTTCGCCTTCTCCCTGCGCCTGCGCACCCAGCTTGACCAGCGCCGGGCCGGCCGCCCCCTCACCAATCATGTACTGCTGGACGATCTCAGCGCCGGCGAGCGGCGGCATCTCAAGGAAGCCTTCCTGGCCATCCGCCGCATGCAGGAAGCCACCGAGCAGCGGCTGGTCACCGGGCCCCTGGGCTGACGGAAGAAGGGGGGGACCCATGTTCGGATTTCTCCGCGGCTGGCTGCGTAGGCGTCCTTGGAGCGAGCTCGACCACTGGGCCCTGGACCTCGAAACCACCGGCCTCGACCCCAAGCAGGACGAGATCCTCTCCTGCGGCATGGTGCCCATTCGCCACGGGGCCATCCACTGGGGTGAACGCGTCTACCACCGCATCCGGCCCCGCGGCGACGGCACCAGCGACGCCATCGCAATCCACGGCCTGCTCCCCGACGAGGCCCCCGACGCCATCTCCCTCGCCGAGCTGGTCCAAGACCTCCACCAACGGCTCGAAGGCTGCGCCCTGGTGCTCCACTGGGCGCGCCTCGATCTCACTCTCCTGCGCCAAGCCTTCCGCCACCACCACACTCCCTGGCCCAACCCCACCGTCTACGACACCGCCCATCTCCTCTCCCAACTCGACCGCCGCCGCAACCTCATCGAGCCCCACGCCCAGCCTCTCCCCACCCAGCTCGCCCAAGCCCGCCAAGCCCTCGGCCTCCCCCCTCACCCCGAGCACCACGCCCTCACCGACGCCCTCGCCACCGCCGAGCTGTACCTGGCGTTGCGGGGGCGGTTGGAGTGAGTCTCTTCGCCCGGCAGTAGCCAGCGGCAAAGAGGGGGGGACCCACTTGTTGGTTGCTCTTGTTGGTTGCTAGGAGCCGCGGAACTTCGAGAACCGGATCTTTCCGGGCTGAACGACCACAAACTGGTCAGCGAGGCGGTCACTGTAGCGACGGACGACCTCTAAAACCGAGGCGATCATGTCGTCCCTCGAACCTCCTGCGAAACGCACCAGGAGGACACCATGGGCCGAGGCCCCGGTCGCATAGACCAAGTGGCCGAAGTCTTTGTCTTCTGTCAGGAGAATGCGGTCGTCTTCAAAGGCTCGTGTGGCAACCTCGCGGTCAGCGATCCCGGGATCTAGCTCAACGACCGCCAGCACATCGAAGCCATCATCACGAAGCGCACGGACGACCCCGAAATCGACAGACTCATCCGCCAGTAGTCTGACCACGACGCTGGCCCGATCCGCTAAGGTCTAGATCGAGAAACACCGTCTCTTCACTCGCCACGATAGCGGCAGCATAGAGCAGCGCCGCCTGGATATCTTCTCGCTCCAACCGCGGGTAGGCGTCGAGAAGCTCCGCTTCGGTAGCTCCCTCCCCCAACTTCCTCACCAGCAAACCCACCGGGATTCGAGTGCCTCGAATCACTGGCTTGCCGAGCATGATGTCGGGGTGAATCTCGATTCGATCTGGAATGGTCATGGTTGCCCTCGCTAGCCTGCAACATTACCACGCACAAAGAAGGCACCCACTTGTTGGTTGCCTACGGAAGAGCGGCTTCAGAGCGCCAGCGGTCTTGGAGCCGTTGCGAGCTCCGCACTCCTTCGAGAAGCCACGGATCCACCTCGTCCTGCACCTTGAGCACCGACAGCTGACCGGTGGTCTCCATCACCACCGCCAGCACCTGGTTGGGATGAGTCACTCCCGCCCCGCGCAGCTTGGCCTTCAGATCATCCTCGGTCAGCCGCGCCGTATCCAACGATTCGTGAAGAATGCGCGCCCCGTCCATCACCAACAACGGCCGATTGTCCACCAGCCGCTCCACCCGCCGACTCAGCCGTCGGCCTCGAGAGACGAGGTATTGGATCCCGTACAGCGCCGCCAGCCCGGCGACTCCTTGCATCAGCGGCGGCTTCTCAGTCAGCAGGGTGGCGGCGATCAGCGAGCCGACGGCCACCGTAATGGCAAAATCGAAGCTCGACATCTTCGAGAAGCTCCTCAATCCCTGCAGTCGGGTCAGAAGCAGCAAGACCAGGTAGATCCCTCCAGCGGACAACAGAACCATGAGAAGAGACGAGGCGGTGGTCGAGATCCAACTCCAATCCATCATCGAAAGCTCCCGTCAACAAGAAATTGAGGCGGTCGCAGAGCAGAGGGTCCATTGACTGCGCGCTGCTCTCGAGACCGCGGAAAGTGAAGAGCAGGTGAGCTCATCCACCGTCAGTGTACCCGGCCCCGACGAGGGGCACCCACTTGTTGGCTTGGCTCCAAACGGGGGACCCACTTGTTGGTCTGCTTCTGGGCCGCCCACGAACATCCCTACAACTTGTTCAGAGACAGCTACTTACGAGGATCTCAGAACCGCACGACCTCGGCCTGTTCCCGTGCCACCCAGCCCTGTTGGCCATCCGGGAGCTGCACCCGCAGCCACTCTTTCCGGGCGTCGGCGATGCGCACTTCGGTACCGGCGTGGAGCTTGAAGCGGACCACCGTCTCGGCGTCGGGGCCGGTGTGGGCGCTGACCTCTTGGGGGACGATGACGGCCACCTGCTGGGGAAACGCGATGTGGGCCAGCAGCGAGCCGCCGGTGAGCAGCAGCAGGATCAGCAGGCCGCCGTTGGCCCAGCGCAGAATCTCCGAGCCGCGGTAGCGCAGGCGCAGCGCTAGACCGCCCCAGAAGAGCAGATTGAGCAACAACACCACCGTCGCCAGCTCGGCCCGGCTGAGGCCGTAGTGCCAGAAGAAGAGGGTGGAAAAGACTTCCGACGGATCCGGTGGACTGAGGGCGTCCTTGGTGCTCTTGCGGGCGAAGGAGAGATTCGCCTGCACGTCCTGATCCCGAGGCCGAAAGGCCTCCGCCCGCCGATAGGAGGCGATGGCCCGGCCGAGCTCGCCGTTTCGCAGATAGGCGTTGCCCAGGTTGTAGTGCAGGTGGCCATTCTCCACCCCCGCCGCCAGCAACTGCCGGTAGAGGCGGATGGCCTGGGGATAGGCCCCTTCCTCGTAGGCCGTGTTGGCCTGGACGAAGACTGTACCGGGATCGATGTCTTCGGTGGCGGGAGCCCCCGGGGCTGCAGCGTCCACTCCATCTTCGACCGTCTCGTCGGAGGGCTCCTCGGTCGGCCGGTCGGTCGCCTCCTCGATCGAGGCGTCTGCCGGCTCGCCGGAGGAAGAACCCGAATCCGGTGTCTCGAGACGCAGCCCGTCGCCAGCGGGGGCCTCGGCGGACTCCTGGAGCTGCGGCTGAGCTCCGGCGCTGAGCGCCGGCAGCATCAACAGCGAGAACCCGGCGACGATGCCCCAAACGGTCGGGAGGAATCGTGAATGGATCATGGTCCTCAACTCCCTCAGCCCTTGATCTGCTTCTCGAGGCGTTGCAATAGGGACTCCAGCTCCGCCTGCAGCTGCCCCGGTGCCACCGCACCGGCCCCATATTGGGCTGCCTCCAGCCGCTCCAAGACGCGGGTCGTTTCCGTCACCGTCTCGTCGTCCACCTCGGCGGCGCGCAGCAGGTCACCGCACTCGGCAGGGGTCAGAGCGGTGCCCTCGGCGCCCAGCTTGTCGCCGATGTAACGCCGCAGGCAGCGGGAGGCCTGGGGAGCCGCGTCGCTCGCCTCGCCAACCTCCTTCAAGCAGCGCTGAGCCGATCGCAACGCTCCCCGGCGGCGACGGAGACCGGAATCCCGTTCGTAGGCCTCGCGGCGGCGGCGGAGCACCACCATCGTCAGATAGGCCAGCAGCGGCAGCGCCAGGCCCACCGGCAACCACCAGGCGGCGCGGCGGGTCCAGGGCACGTCCAGAGCATCCAGCCCCCGGTGCAGGGGAAGAATGTCGTCCGCCAGAATGCGCACCGCCACCTTGCCGGTGGTGGGAGCCAAGGCCTCGGTGAGCCGTAGCTCCTCCTCTCCCTCCGACGGCGTCACCTGCAGCACGATGTCGTCGGTGCGGTCGGTGCGGTAGGAGCCGGACTCGGGATCGAAGTACACCAGCTCCATCCCCGGCACCGTCAGCTCGCCGGAGACCAGCGGGACCAGGGCGGTTTTGAAGGTCTTGGAGCCCCGCAGCTTGCTGCCGGAACGGTTCACCGCGCTGGAAGGTTTGTCGGCGTAGGTCTTGAAGCTGGAGAGCTCCGCCAGTTTCGGCTCGGCGATGAGCTGCGGATTGCCATCGCCGGAGATCTTCACCTCCAGGGTCGCCGACTCCCCCACCGCCAGCTCGGTCTTGCTGATGGCAGTATCGAGATCGAAGCTCCCCACCAGGCCGGAGAAATTCGCCGGCGTCGG
>JAXHTF010000116.1 GCA_034211275.1 Acidobacteriota bacterium | reverse complement strand
TTTTTCGCCGAATCAAGGCCGGAAAACCGCAGGCGATGCGGGTATCGGCGAGGTTTTCGAACGAAGATTCGGTGGAAAAGGGCCGCTCGTAGCGCGGCTCGACTTTCACCACGGGCTGCTAGAAGTTGCTGTCGCCCCTCCGGGGCTTGGGGATTCTTCGGGTCTCCTACCCGGGGCTTGCGCCCCGGGCTAGATGCCTCCGCCCCTCCGGGGCTCTTCTGTGCCGCCGGGGCTCCACTGTGGCGAGGAAGCTCCACGATCCTGACAGGACAGGCCCTAGAAGCCTGCTGAACAAGTCAGCCGCAAGCGAGGGCGAGCAATTTCTCACCGAATCAAGGCGGGACAACCGCAGGCGATGCGGGTATCGGCGAGGTTTTCGAACGAAGATTCGGCGGGAAAGGGCCGCTCGCAGCGCGGCTCGACTTTTGCCACGGGCTGCTAGTGGCTGCCGGGGCCTGGTCTTCTCCTTGCCACCACCGCCCTCCCCGAAACCGGCCCTGGTCCCGGCCCAACCTGGGCAGCTTTTTGACTCTTCCGTCAGGCCCCTGGTACCTTCAAGAGAACGCTGCACCTTGCATTCTGTAATGTTAATTCTATGAAGGAGAGTATTTCTATGCGATCTGGCAGATGTCTCTTGACCCTCGCCCTCGTCTCCCTCCTCGCCCTCCCCGCCTTCGCTCAGCTGCCCCAAGAATCGGCCCTGCTCAACCCCGGCAGCCTGACTCCGGGCTCCTGCGGAGCCACCGCGGCCCTGGCTCAGGGGGAGAAGGCGACAGCGGCGCCGCTGTTCTTCTACACCGTTCCCCGGAGCGAGCTCACCGAGGCGCGCAATCAGGTGACCGTCCAGGCTTTCGTCGACGGCGAGCTCTTCCTCGAGGAGCGCTTCCGTCTCGACCAGGCCGTGCTCGAGCACGGTGACGAGCGTGCTCTCGAGGCCCTCCGCTCGAGCCACCCGGAAGGTCCCCAAGCGCTCACCGGCAAGAGCCTGGAACAGCCGCGGACGGCGGTCTTCGAGCTCCTCAGCGACCGCCCGGCGGTGCGAGCTCATTTCCATCAGCTGGCCGCCAGCGGCGAGCATCAGGTGCGCCTCGACGTGCTGGTGAACGACCGTTCCGTTCGCTACTTCGGCTTCGATGAGTTGCTGCGCAGCGGCTCCGATGAGCTGGCTGAGGCCGGCCTGCCGACGCTGACCAACGCCACCGCCCAGGTCTTCTCCACCGCCGCCGACAAGCCCGACGCGCCCCAGGAGTTCTACGTCTGTGGCGACGGTTCCTGCGGCGGCGGCACCCCGCCCGTCGGCGAAAACTGTGAGAGCTGCCCGCAGGACTGCGGTGGCCCGTGCAGCATCTGCGGCAACGGCTTCTGCGGCGGCACCGAAACCTGCAGCACTTGCGCCGCTGACTGCGGCGCCTGCCCCTCCTGCCCCACCGACCTGGGCACCGAGTCCCGCACCGACTACCTGGGCAGCACCTCGTACTACACCTACTGCATGGACGGCTGGCCGGGGACGGCGTACTACACGTACCAGAAGAACGACTACAAGCATTACGACGTGCAGCTCACCGAGGAATGCGACGGCTCCATCACCGAGACCGTCGTCCCGGGTTCTACAACCTACTCTTCCTCCTATTGCTGGCGCTACGTCGGCGGCTACTGCACTTTCACCTACGGCTACGCCAGCCCAATCTGCTTCTGAGCAGACCCCCTCGAGGCCGCTCTCTCCGGATCTGCCCTGCAGCGCTGAGGTCCGGGGCGAGCGGCTCATCGCCTCACCCACCACGGGCTGCTAGTGGCTGCCGGGCTTCTTGCTTGCTCGACCGAAACCAACATATTATTATCTCTTGTATTGATAATTTCTAATAAGGAGGAGCAATGCAAGCGAGAAGATTTCTCATCCTCACCCTTCTACTCACCCTCGCCGCCCTGCCCGTGGCGGCTCAGCTGGGGTCCTCGCCTCTAGGTCTGCAAAACGACCTCGCAGCTGCCGAGGCCGGCGCTCGCGAGCAGACCCAACCCCCGGCCACTCTTCTCTTCTACTCCCTGCCCTCCGAGGTTCTGGCCGGGCAACGCACTGAGATCACCGCCCGCATCCAGGTGAACGGAGAGCGATTCCTCGAGGAAAAACTCGTCGTGCAGAGAAGAGCCCTGGAGCGCAGCCGAGAGCGGGCCGTTGAACAGCTCGCATCGCTTCTTCCGGCGGACCTTCCGGAGCTCGAGCAGCCGCGCATCGAAGCACCCGAGGGCCACATCCTGGAGTTGTTGGCGGAACGAGGCGATCTGCGGAATGCTCTGTGGCAGCTGGCGGAGCGGGCCGCCGTGCGGCTCACCGTCGCGGTCGACGGAGAGTCGGTGCTGAACCTGCCGTGGGAGTCTCTGGCGCAGGCCAGCGAAGGGCTGATCGCCGCCGGGGGGCTCCCCCTCGCCGCTCCATCCACTGTCATCGCCTACCAAACGAACCTTGTGCAGTCCATCGAGCTCCCAGAAGAACCCATCTGCGGTGACGGCTACTGCACCGAGGGCGACGATCTCTTCACCGAGGACTGCGAGACCTGCCCCCAGGACTGCGGCGGCCCCTGCAACATTTGCGGCAACAACTACTGCGGGCCCTCCGAGAGCTGCAGCTCCTGCCCCCAGGATTGCGGCAGCTGTCCCTCGTGCCCCTACAACCTGGGCACCGAGCAGCGCACCGACTACCTGGGCAGCTCGTATCTGAGCATCTACTGCATGGATTCGTTTTTCGGCAAGACCTACTTCGCCTACAGTCAGGTGAGCTACAAGCACTACACCGTGCAACTCACCGAGGAGTGTGATGGATCCATCACCGAGACCGTGGTCCCGGGATCCATCACCTATTCCTACGCCTACTGCTGGGAGCCCCTCGGCGGTCTCTGCACCTACCCCAACGGCTACGCCGGCCTGATCTGCGGCTACTAAACGACAGCTCGGCGCCTGCCCAAACCCAGCCCCGGTGACTTCGGTTGCCGGGGCTTTTTCATGGACAGCGGGTTCGCACGCACTCCCACTCCCCCCGCTCCACCGCATAGAGCAGCACCTCCTGCCCGACCACCTCCTCGGTGCCGACGAGACGCTCCCCGAGCTTCTCGGCGACGCGGATGGAGGCGTGGTTGGCGGGGTGGATGAGGCTGATGATGCGGGGCTCGTCGAGGCGTTGGAAGGCTTGGGCGAGGACGGCGTGGGCGCCTTCCGGGGCGTAGCCGCGGCCCCAGCTTTTGCGGGCGATGAGCCAGCCGATTTCGAGGCCCGGCCAGCCTTCGGGGCGATGCAGGCCGAGGCGGCCGACCAGGTGGCCGGTGGAGCGCTCCTCGACGGCGTACATGCCATAGCCACGGAGCTGCCAGTGGCCCAAGAGGCGGGCCATGGCGCTCCAGGCTTCGTCCCGAGGCCGGGGCCGGCCGGCGCCGATGTAGCGCATCACCTCCGGGTCGGCGTTGAGGGCGGCAAAGGCGTCGAGATCGTCCTCCTGCAGCTGGCGCAGGCGCAGCCGATCGGTGGTGAGCTCCAGAGGCATGGAAGGAGAGTCCCCGCGATGCCCTGGGGATTCGTCCGAGGAAGAGGGACCGCTGCCGTAGAGCTCCAGATCCACCTCCTCCCCCGGCAGGCGGATCGAGCCGCGGCGCTCGAAGCCGAGCTTTTCCAGCACCCGAATAGATCCCCGGTTGTCCGGGGCTGCGATGGCGAGGAGGGTGCCGAGGCCCAGGGTATTGCGGGCATGGGCAACGATTGCGGCGCCGGCCTCGGAGGCGTAGCCGCGGCCCCAATGCTCGGGGAAGAAGGCGAAGCCCAGGTCGGCGTGGGCCAGCCCCTCCCGACGTACCAGGCCGCACACCCCCAGGACCGCCCCGTCTTCCCGATCCTCGACGCGATACATGCCGAAGCCGTGTTCCCGATAACTCGCCGTGACTCGCGATTCCAGGTACCGGCCGGCCTCTCCCAACGAGCGCACCCCGCGGTCCCCGATGTTGGTGAGGAACGAAGGCTCATTCAAGAGCCGCAGCATCCAGGGCGCATCCTCGACGCTCATCTCGAATAGGGCCAGCCGCTGGGTGGTCAAGAACGGTTCCACGAAGATCCTCCCCAAGAGTGCAGAGCCGCTGATCTTACCTTCCGCCGATTGGACTCTTGAAGCGCCACGGTGCGGAAACACACATCTGCTACTATTCGCATCATCATAGAGTCCCTGAAACGCGATTTTTCAATGCCTGCCCAAATCTTCTTAGGCATGCCCGAGATTTCGCCCCCATCGAACCGAGGAGGTTTTCTGGATGAAATGGTCGTACCCTATTCTCATGATCGCCCTACTGCTCTCGGCCCTTACCGGCTTCCAGATCCTGGCCGACGACGGAGTGGCCCTCGACACTGAAACCGCCGCCATCCAGCCCGCGATCGAAGCTCAGCCGAGCTCCGCTCCCGCATCGTCCACGGTGGAATCGACGGTCGAGGCACCTTCGAACGTTCTGCCGATGGCGCCGCTGCTCACCGCCACCGTCCAGCTGGCCCAGGGTTGCTCGGGAAACCCGCCGCCTCCGGGCTGCGAGTGTGGATTCTGCTGCATCGACTGCGGTTGCTGGCAGACCCGGCAGCCGGTGCCTTGCCTCGCCGGCCCCTGATCGGCCTCCGCCCGGCCCGCCCTCGGGCGGCCGGGCGCCTCCCCCAAGGTCAGTCAAAAGGCCCAGCCAGCCGGCGCCTTGCCAGAAAACATTCCCTTAGTTAACATTCACAAACTAAGAATCCGACAAGTCTTTGGAGCTTTCGAGAATCCCTCGAAGCGTCCCCCAGGGTCTTTGTCAGAAGGTCAACCTCGCTAGAAGACCATGAATTTGGAGGACCCCACCATGAAGAAGACCCTGATTCCCACCCTCGCCCTGCTGGCTCTGGCGCTGCTCTGCGCTTTCCCCGCCACCGCCGACGATGCCGCGACCACCCTTCAGAGCACCACCATCGACCTGGCAGCCAGCCCCTTTCTGAACCTCGGCGCCGACACCGGCGCGGAAAGCTGCCAAGCCGCCTCGACACAGGGACCCCTGGTCCCGGAGACCTTCGATCAAAGCTGCTACCGACCCGCTCCTCCGACGAGCTGTCAGTGCGGCAGCTGCTGCGTCAACTGCAAGTGCTGGCAGGGCTACAACCTGGCGCTGTGCCTTCCCGGTGGTGGCTTCCGCAGCGGCTCCTAACAGCTCGTGGCAAAAGTCAGACGCCAGTGAGAGCGAGCGATTTTTCGCCGAATCAAGGCCGGAAAACCGCAGGCGATGCGAGTATCGGCGAGGTTTTCGAACGAAGATTCGGCGGGAAAGGGCCGCTCGCAGCGCGACTCGACGGCTCGACCTTTACCACGGGCTGCTAAGGCTCCGAGGGCTCTTCGACCACCAGTACCCGCCCTAGCTCCGGCTGCTCGATGCGCTGTTCCCGGCCCGAGGGCCAGCGGATCTCCAGCGCATCGAGAGCTTCCAGGTCGCCGAGACCGAAGTGCAGCACCAGCTCACTGGCGGAAAGGTAGGAGCGGCCGGAGGTGAGAGTGCGCACCAGGCGGCGGTCGCCGGCGATGGCGGTGACCTCGGTGCCGTAGGCGGTGCGGTTGCTCTCGGTGCCGTGCAGGCGCAGGCGCAGCCAGGAGCGCGGCGGGCTGTCGTTGCGCAGCAAACGAGTGGCGCCGCCGTTCTGGGTCAGCACCAGATCCAGATCCCCATCCCCGTCGGCATCTCCAGCGGCCAGACCTCGGGCCACCCAGGGGCCGGCCCAGGAGCCCGGGGGCACCGCTTCGAAACCCTTGCCCTGGCCCAGATTGCGGAAGATCTGCAGCTCCTGAGCATAGCTCTGGGCCGGCTGGAAGCGCTCTACGTCGGGCTCGATGTGGCCGTTGGCGAAGACCACGTCGAGCCAACCGTCGTTGTCTAAATCCACCACCAGGGTGCCGAAGGTCAGGGACATGAGGGTCGGCAGCCCGACCCCCAGCTGGTTGGCGTCGTCGCGGTAGAGCCCGTGCTCCGACGGCCGGTAGAGGGCCGCCAGCTCGTGGGCGAAATTGCCGATGACCAGCTCCGCGGCGCCGTCACCGTCGAGATCCCCCACGTCCACCCCCATGGCTCCCCGGGTGGCGCCGGAGAGGCTGAAGGCCACCCCGAGCTCCACCGCCGCATCGGCGAAGGTGCCATCTCCCTGATTCAGGTAGAGGGCGTTGCGGGACGTGTCGTTGGCCATGAGCAGATCCGGCCAGCCGTCGCCCTGATGATCGAGCACCGCCACCCCCAGGGTCTTGCCGCCGGGGCTGAGCAGTCCGGCCGCTTCCGTGACGTCCTCGAAGCCCTCGCCGCCAAGGTTGCGGTAGAGCCGATTGCTCTGGCCCTCGTAGACTTCCGGCGTGCAATACGAGCGATGCTCGCCGTCGGGGCTGCAGGCGACGTCGGTCTCCCGGGTCCAGGTGACGTAGCGGCCGACCAAGAGATCGAGGAAGCCGTCCCGGTCGTAATCGAGGAAGGCGGCGCTGGCGCCGAAGCCACGGTCGGTGAAGCCGAGCTCGGCGGTGGCGTCCTCGAAGGTGCCGTCCCCCAGATTGCGGTAACAGCGGTCGCCGTCGAGACCGGTGACGAAGAGATCCAGGTCGCCGTCGTTGTCCAGATCCCCCACCGCCGTGCCGAGACCGAAGAAAGGCTCGGCGAGCCCCGAGCGCTCCCCTGCTTCCTCGAACGTGCCGTCCCCACTGTTGCGGTAGAAGGCCCCGGGCCTCTGCTCCTCCGCTCCGGCGGTCAACGGCACGGCGTTGGGAAGGTACAGATCCGGCGCGCCGTCGCCGTCGGCGTCGAAGAAGGCGACGCCGGAGCCCATGGTCTCGGGCAGGTAGCGTTGCGGCGAGGCACCGTTGACGTGAACGTGGTCGAGGCCGGAGCTTTCGGTGGCATCGGTGAGGACGATGGCCGAAGGCTCCGCGGGCGCCGGCTGGGGCGATGGAGAGCCTGGGTCCCCACCGCAGCCCAACAGCAGGCCTGCGCAGAGCAGCGCGAAAGCGAGGAGGCTCGATGAACCGAAAGGAGCTCGCCGCTCCCCGTCTCCACCCAATCCCATCACCGCTTCTCCATCAACCCGTGCTTGCGCAGGAAGTAGGCCAGGTTGCGCTCGTCGATGCCCAGCAGGCGGGCGGCCTGACGGCGGACCCCGTCGGCCTCCTCCAGCGCCCGTTCCAGGATCCGGCGCTCGGCGGCCAGAACGTTGGCGCGCAGCTCCAGCGAGCCCTCCGCCGGCTCCGAGTCCCCATCCGCCCCAACGGATTCGGGCACCACCTCCCGCAGCTCCGCCGGCAGGCAATCGACGGTGAGCTCCTCACCCCGGGCCAACAGGACCCCGCGCTCCACCACGTTGCGCAGCTCGCGCACGTTGCCCGGCCAGGAATAGCTGGCCATGGCCTCCAGCACCGCCGGCTCCACCCCCCGCACCGGCTTGCCCAGGCGCTCGGCGAACTCCTCCAGGAATGCTTGGGCGAAGAGGGGAATGTCGTCCCGGCGATCCCTCAGCGGCGGTAGCCGCAGGGTCATGACGTTGATGCGGTAGTAGAGGTCCTTGCGGAAGCGCCCTGCCTCCACCTCCGCCGCCAGATCGGTGTTGGAGGCGCAGACGAGGCGCACGTCGACGCGGGTGGGGCGGCTGTCGCCGAGGCGCTCGAAGGTTCCGTCCTGGATCACCCGCAGGACCTTGGCCTGAGCCACCTCCGGCAGGGAGTTGACCTCGTCGAGGAAGAGGGTGCCGCCGTCCGCCACCCGGAAGCGGCCTTCGCGGTCCGACACCGCGCCGGTGAAAGCCCCCCGGCGATGGCCGAAGAATTCGCTTTCGAAGAGCTCCGCCGGAATCGCCGCGCAGTTGACGCTGACGAAGGCACCGTCCCGCCGTGGGCTGAGGTCGTGGAGGTAGCGGGACACTACCTCTTTGCCGGTGCCCGACTCCCCCACCAACAGGACGCTGGTCGCCGCCGGCGCCACCTGCTCCGCCAGCTCTAGCACTTCCCTCCAACCTTTCGAATTCCCCATGGGCCGGCGGCGGCCAGGGGAGCCGCTGGCGCGCAAATAGTCGAGCTCCCGGCGCATCTTGGCCTGCCCCAGGGCGCGCTCCAGCACCACCTCCAGCTCCTCCGGATCGGCGGGTTTGAGCAGGTAGTCGAAGACCCCGGCCTTGACGCATTGCACCGCCGAGTCGACGGTGCCGTGGGCGGTGAGGACGACGATGGGGAGATGGGGCTCCCGCTCCTGGAGCTGGGCGATGAGCTCCCGGCCGCCCTCGCCGGGCATGCGCAGATCCGTCACCACCGCATCGAGCCCGGCCAACGAGCTCGGCGTCAACGCCTCCGTCACCGATGCCGCGGTGCGCACATCGAAGCCTCGCCGGCCCAGCAGGTCGGCGAGGGAGTTGCGGACGTAGGCTTCGTCGTCCACCAGCAGGATGGCGCCCCGGGGAGTGCTCATGAGGCGATCTCCTCGTCCGTGGAGCCCACCGTGCTCTTCGCAAGGGGCAGGCTCTTCGCAAGGGGCAGGCGGACCTCTACGGACGCCCCCTCGACGGTAGCCGCCGAAGATCCGTTCTCCGAAGTCCGATTCCACGCCCGAATCTCCCCGCCGTGCTCGCGCACCAGACCGTGACACACCGCCAACCCCAGACCGGAGGTACCCCGGGTGGAAAAGAAAGGCTCGAAAATATGCTCCAACGCGTCCTCCTCGAATCCATCACCGTCGTCCAGGACCGTCAGCACCGCTGACTCCCCCTCCGTCTCCAGCTCGATTCCGATGTGCCCGCACCGCTCACTCTGGCAGGCGTTGAGCAGGAGGTTCAGGACCATCTGACCCAAGGCCACCGAATCCCCCCGAACCTCCACCGGCTGCGCGGGGAAACGGCGGTCGATCTCGACCTCGCGGTGCTCGGGATCCGTACCCGCAAACGCAATGGTGTCATCCACCACCTGCCGCAGGTCCAGGATCTCCAATCCGCCCTCTTCCACCGCGGGCCGGGGTCCGGCGAAGGTCAGCACCCGGCGGACGATGCCGGCGACCCGATCCAGGCCTTCCCGCACCCGAGCCGCCTGCCCTGCAGCAGCTTCTCCATCGCCCTGAGCGAGATCGTCCTGGAGCAACACGAGATGGTTGAGCATGCCCGCTAGAGGGTTGTTGATCTCGTGGGCGAAGCCCGCCGCCAGGCGGCCGACGCTGGCCAGGCGTTCGCTGTGGGCCAGCTGGCGCTCCAGCAGCCGCACCCGCGCCTGCTGCTCCGCCTCCGCCTCGAAGCGGGCGGCGCGGCGCACCTGGGCGAAGGCGAAGCGGCCCAGGAGCAGGGCCAAGACCATCAACGCCAGGCTGACGGCGGCCTGCAATCCGAGGCGTTCGGTGACCTCGTCCACCGAGGCCAGCAAGCCGCCGGCGGGCTCCCGCCGAAGCAAGGTCCAGGTCAACTGCGGCTGCCAGTGGGGGTCGGAAATCTGCCGCTGAGCCACCAAGGCACCAGCCCGATGGTCGCCCTCCTCCACCGTTGGGTGAGCGCCGGTATACAGCTCCAGCTGCTCCTCGAAGCCCGGCGCCACCACCTCCAGCAGCCGCCGGGGCTGGAGCCAGATGCGCAGCATGCCCGGCTGCTCCCCGGCGCTGCCCAGCTCCCACTCTCCCAAGATCGTCTCGGTGGAGTCCAGGTCTCCGCTCCCGGCCTCGCCGGCCGGTGGCTGGGCCGCTTCCGGAGCCACCAGCTCCGGCACCCCGTCCCGCCGCACCACCGCCACCAGCGGTTGCCCCTCCCCATCCACCAACATCGCCCGCTCCACCGGTGCGTTGGTCTCGAGGAAGAGCAGGAGCATGGCCTCGACATCCAGGCGGCTCCAGCGACGCACCAGCGGATCGGGGTCGTCCCGGGTGACGACAAAGCGGGCGGTGAGGGGAGAGCGGGCCACCGACAGACAGTCTCCCCGCAGGGTCGCCAGCAGCGCTTCCATGGAACGGGCGTTGGCCAGGGTGCGGAGCTCCAGCTCCTGGCGCACCGCGTCCCGCGCTCCTCGACGGCCGGCGATGATGCTCCACACCGCCAGCAGCTGGATCAGGATCACCAGCACCACCACCGGTACCAGCATTCGCTGCCCCGGCCGTCGGCCCCAGAGAAACTCAGGTCGCAGCTTCATACTTCCTATGGGCTCCAGGCCCCTCCCTCCTCGCTCGATCTATGAGCTCCGGCGCCGGCCACCGACGCCAAAACCCTTGGAAACAGTGTTCTCGTCCGCTACGGCCCCGCTGGCACGGGCCTTGCGCTCGGTTGCTCACCAGGACCTCGTCCAGCTTCCCCTCGTCGGACTCTTCGAGATCATTCGATTGCAAGAACGGAGCCCATCAACATGTTTGCCAAGCGCCTCTTTGCTCAGTCACAGTTCGCCCTAGTCTTCCTCGCCCTCTGCCTCATCGTCGGGCTGGCTCCTGCCACCAGCGCCCTCGACCTCAACGGCTTCCTACCGGCACCGGGGGAGGGCACGGTCGCCCTCTCCTACACCACCGAGAGCTACGACGAGTTCTGGCGCGGCGAAACCAAGGTCTCGAACCCCAATGTCGGCGAGGTCAGCACCGACAGCTTCTCGCTGTGGGCTACCTGGGGTCTCGCGGAGAATCTGGCGCTGGTGGGAACCGCAGCCTATGTCGACGTCGACTCGGACGGCCTCGCCGGCTTCGAGGACAATGGCTTCCAAGACATCAGCGCTCTCCTGGAGTACCGCTTCGCGTCGTTCTCTCAGGGCTCCGCCCGCCACGACTTCCTGGTCGCCGGCGGCATCCGCACACCGCTCTCCAGCTACGAGGGCAACGCCCCCATCTCGCTGGGCGATGCTAGCACCGACGTCCTGATCCGCCTGGTCTACCACGGCGAGGTCGGCGGCCTCTATTTCTCCCAGCAGCTGGGTTACGACCTGCGGGGAGACGATGTGCCGGACGGCTTCCCCCTCTTCACCGAGGTCGGCTACAGCTTCGGACGGGTCACGGTCAATGGCTTCTACTCCCGCTATCTGTCCGACGACGGCACCGATATCGGCGAAGCCGGCTTCACGTTTCCGAGCAATGAAGAGGAGTCGGAGCGCCTGGGCGCGAAGATCTACGCCCGAGTGACCCCCGACCTGGGCCTCTTCGTGCAAGGCTTCACAACCCTCGACGGGCGCAACACCGGGGACGCCAGCGGGGTGTCGGTGGGCGGAGCGTTCAGTTTCTAAGCACCCCGCCCCGACCCGAAAGCTCGGGCCGGGGCGGAGTGATCGTGCCAAAACGGAGCGGTGGATCAGCAGGGAGGATCGCTGATGTAGAGAGGCTGGCTGGCGCTGCCCTGCTCGTTATCGGCGTCGGTGGCGCGCAGCTGGAGCTGCAGGGAGACACCACCGCAGGTCGGCGCCACGTGGGCAGAGGGGGTCCAGGTCAGCGAGACCTGCTGATCGTTGGCGCCGCTGGTGGTGGCAATGACCTGGGGGGAGCCGCCATAGATGTAGGGACCGCTGAGGATCCACTCATATTGGATCGGGCTCTTGCCATCGGGATCGTGGGCGCTGCCGGTCAAGGTCAGCGGCACCGTGCGCGGGTGCAGCTCGCCGTAACCCGGCGCGTGAATGGTCACCTCGGGAGGACCCGACGCAGGGCCGGTGATCACCTCGATCCACACCGAATCCGAATCCTGCAGACCGTCGCCGTCGGTGCCGGTGACCGTCAGCAGACGCCAACCGGAAGTGTTGAAGGTGAGCAACGGGTTGCAGCCCTGGGCCGTCCCGTCGGCGGGGAGATTGGTGCTCCACACCAGGCTACTGCAGGGCAGAGGAGCAAAGGTGTCCGGATCGAAGGAAGAGGCGACCACCGGTTGGGGGATGCCGTTGGTGAACTGATCCCCGGCGTTGGGAATGTCGATCCAAACGCTGGGCGCCGAGCTGCTGGTCTTCACCAGGACCCAGGTCTCGTACTCCACACCAGCGGAGTCCTTCGCCCGCGCCTTGAGAATCCGCGGCCCGGCGCCGTTGAGGATCACCTGCCGGGTAGCAATGCCGTTGACCACCGGGTCGGTCCCCAAGTATCCATCCATGGTGGAGCTCCAGGTCACCGAGCAGCCGGTGCAGGCCACCCCGTCCTCGTGGTCTCCCACGCTCACCGAAAGAGTGACGTTGAAGAACGTGCCGTAGCCCAAGTTGTCCCCCATCTGCGGCGAGATGAACTTGGCCAGCGGTGCGCCGTCGGCGGCGGTGACATGGAGATAGCCCAGGTCGGCCTCGATCCCTCCCACCGGCGAGAAAATGGCCCGAGACGTCAAGGGGGTCTCCCACCGTCCCCAGTGGATCCCGTAGAGGACGGCATCCGCCGGGTATTTGGTTTGGTACACCGGCGAGCCACTGTCCCCTAGCATGCTGTCGTACTTGGCCTTGTACTGGCACAGCCAGCTGTTGGTCACCGGACCGTTGGGCCCGACATGGATGCAGGTATTGGTGATCGCGCCGCTGGTCTGCCCGGTCGAGCGGCCCGACTTGTGGACCAACTCGCCGGAAAGCGGGGAATACTCCTTGCCCACGATCTTGCGGCTGAACCAGGCAGGACTGTCGGTGAGCACCCGGCCCCGGGAGGTGGTGCTGGCGAAAGTGGTCTGAAAGAAGCTGCTGTCGCTCCACCGGCAGATCTCACCGCTGGGGCAGGCGCTATCCTGGGCCTGGGTGAAGAGCGGCGGGTCTAGAGTTTCGACGCCCGCGACGAAGGTCGCGTCACTGAAGTCTGGCTGGAAGAAGGTAACCCCGTCCACCATGCCAACGGTGGGCGTGCAATGGGAATTGGTGAGGTAGCCCCGCACTCCGAAGCGGTCCACCACCGGTCCCATGGAGCAGGTGGCCACCTGGTTGGGTACCCCCGTCGGCCGACCGATCTGAACGCCCCCTTTCATCGGACGCCACATCGCCTGGTAGTCGGGAGCCGTGTATTCCAAGCGCCCGGTGACCTCGAAGACCACCATCTCCAGCGGTACCTCCAGCTCTTCCAGCAGCTCCTCCGCCGCGGCCTGGGAATCCCCGTCCTCCAGGCCGATCCACACGCGATTGAGCACCTCTTGGGTGTCCAGGGCATCGACTCCGGCCAGGGTCAGCACGTCCCGCGCCTGCAGCCGGGCGTCGTGAAGCTCCTGGAAGCCGTACTCCCCCTCCACCGCGTTGAGCAGCTCCGAACCCAGGCGGTCGGAATCGAAGAACTGAAAGACCGCGTCCTCGGCGTCCCCCAGGGCACCGACGTCGGTGAGCACCACCGTCGGATCGCCGTTCTCGTCGAAGTACAGACCGCCGAACTCCGGCACCTCGTTGGCGATCTCATAGAAGATGTCGTCGAGGGTGACGGGTGGCGAAGGCGGCGGCGCCGGCAGGGTGGTCCCCACGTCCTGCCCGTGGCAGGGGGAGTAGGTGGTCATCCGCCACTGCGTACCCTCCAACGCCTGACGCAAGGTCGCCAGATCGGTGGAGTCCAGGACGTGGTCACAGGGCGGGGCGACATCCGAAAGCCCATCCGGTCCGGTGGTCGTGTTGCCGGTCTCCAGGGCGTGCTCCACCAACGACCAGTCGTCGAGGTCGAAGACCCCGTCTCCGTTGGCGTCGCCCACCACCTGCGCCCCAGCGCCCGCCGCCGGCAACAGCAGGAGCCCTGCCAGAGCTCCGGCACAGACTGCGGTTCCAAGAAGTTTCCTCACCCAGGTTCCCCCACCGACGGCGGCGGGGCCCTTTACCTTTCGCGATTGCCATCCAAGCATGTTGACACTCTCCTCGAAGGGATGGGCCGCCTCCGGGCCGTCCGAAGAGGTGTCGGATGACCATCACCCGAGATGCACCGCGGGCTCCAACAGGGACCCGCTGGACGGCTGGAAAACGGCTCTTGTGGCTCGTTCACCCCGTCCCACGAGATCCGGTGGAGAAAGCGGACACGGTGAGGAAGATTTTCTTAGCGTACCGACACAATAAATCGAGTATGTGGGAATGATAGACTGTAGTTTTTGACCTCGATCCCCCGGAAGAACATCGACCGCTCTCGCCCAGGACGAGAGCTCAGCTGGAGCTGTCATGATCACTACCAGCCCGCCGTTCTCCCGTTCTTCGAGCCAACCCTTCCCCACCGACTCACCCACCGCTCGAGAGACGTCGTTCGACGACCCGAGCGTCGGCGGACTCGCCGCCGAGCTCTACCAGGAGCTCAAGCGCACCGCTCACTTCCAGCTGCGGCGCCGCCGGCCTTGGGAGACCCTTGACACCACGGCCTTGGTGCACGAGGCCTACCTGAAGATCGCCCGCCGGCCGCCAGCCCGACGGTGGCGAGACAGCGAACACTTCCGGGCCGCCGCCGCCACCGCCATGCGCCACATTCTGGTGGACGCCGCCCGGCGCCGTCTGAGCGAGAAACACGGCGGCGGCCGGCGGCCGGAACCGTTGCAGGGCGCGGCCCTCGGCAGCGGTAGCCTGGAATCGAGACTGCCGGATCCCGGAGCCCCCTTCCCCGCTGCTCACGCCGAGCACGTATTGGCGGTGCACCAGGCGCTGGATCGGCTGGCGGCCTTCGATAGCCGGCTGCCTCAGATCGTCGAATGCCGTTTCTTCGCCGGCTTCTCCAGCGCCGAGACCGCAGAAGCCCTGGGCATCTCCGAGCGCACCGTGCGCCGCGACTGGATCAGGGCCAGGGGTTGGCTGCGCAGCTGGTTGCGCTCCGACGGCACGGAACCGACGGATGCTCCTCGGCGAGGCAGCGATGTTTGAGCCCGGCCCCGAAGCCACCGATGGAGAAAGCTCCAGCTCCTACTGCCCTCCCTCCACCGACGAGGTATTGGACGCCCTGGTGCGCCATGCCCTGGATCTCGATCCCCCGCAGCGCCGCTCCTATCTCCGCGAAGCTTGCGCCGCCCACCCCTCCCGAGGCCCCGACCTACTGCACCGGGCCCAGGCGCTCATCGCCGACGGCGAGGCCACCGATTCCCTCTTGCGCAGCGGCGGAGCGCTGCTCCCGGGAGCCCTCTCCTTCGATGCCCTCGTGTCCTCCCCAAGTGGCCAGCCGGCAACGTCCTCGAGCTTCACCGACCGGCCTCCCAGCCGCGTCGGCCGCTACCGGCTGCTGGAAGAGCTCGGCCGTGGCGGCATGGGGGTGGTCTACCTCGCCCAGCGGGACGACGGCACGGTAGAGCAGGAGGTGGCGGTCAAGCTCCTCCCTACCGGCGCTCATCCGGCGGCTCTGGACCTCTTCCTGCGCGAACGCCAGATCCTCGCCGATCTCGAGCATCCCTCCATCGCCCGCCTCATCGACGCCGGCATCACCCCCGAGGCTCAGCCCTTCCTGGTCATGGAGCGAGTGGAGGGTGAACCGCTGGATCGGCACTGCGACGAACACGACCTCGACCTGCGGAAACGGGTCGGCCTGCTCATCGAGGTCTGTGCCGCGGTGGAGGCCGCCCACCGCCGGCTCATCGTCCACCGGGACCTCAAACCCTCCAATATTCTGGTCACCGCTCAGGGTCGGGTGAAGCTGTTGGACTTCGGCATCGCCAAGCTCCTGGGGTCCTCCTCCCCCCAGCCGACCGAACCCGCCGGGCCCGTCGAGGCCCCGAGCACCACCGCCGCCACCGCTTGCTTCCTGACCCCCCAATACGCCAGCCCGGAGCAAGTGCGGGGGAAGACCGTCGCCGTCGCCTCCGACATCTACCAGCTGGGCCTCTTGGCCTTCGAGCTGCTCACCGGAAATCGCCCCTACGAGCTGCGGGGCCTCAGCCCCGCCCAGGCGGAGCAACGCATCTGCACCGAGCCGCCACCGAGGCCCAGCTCCACCTGCGACCATCCACGGGATTCCGAGGCGGACTATCGCCCGCGGCCCCGGGAGCTGGCGGGTGATCTCGATGCCATCGTGCTCAAGGCCCTGCGCAAGGAGCCGGACCGCCGCTATGGCTCCGTGGCAGAGCTGCGGGAAGACCTCCAACGCTACCTCTCCGTCTTCCCCGTCGCCGCTCGCCCGGACACCTGGCAATATCGTCTGAGCAAGTTGCTCCAACGCCATCGGCTGGTGGTGGCCATCGCCGCCACCGCCGGCCTGGTGATCCTGAGCCTGGTGACGGCCTTCACCTGGAGCCTGGCGCAGGAACGGGACCAGACTCTGCGCGCCGCCCACCGCGCCGAGGCGGAGCGCCAGCGGGCGGAAGAGCAGCGCCAGGAGACCCAGGAGGTGGTGGACTTCCTGGTCGGCCTGTTCCGGGCCTCCGACCCCTATGCCACCGGCCCCCGAGTCGCTACCGCCGACGGCACCGGAAACCGCCAGCTCCTCGCCCGAGACCTCCTCAACCGCGGCGCCGAAGAGCTCGCCACCGCCTTCCCGGAACGCCCCTCGCTGCAGGCCCGGCTGCTGCAGACCGTCGGCGCCATCTCCAGCAGCCTGGAAGAATTCCAGCGCGCCGACCCTCTGCTGCGCCGCGCTCTGGTGCTGCGGGAAAGCGTCCCCGGGGACCGCCGGCAAGAGGTTGCGGAAGCCGCCTACGACCTCGGCCGGCATCTGCTCCAGACCCGCCAGTGGGACGAGGCCGCAGTCCAGCTGCAGCGCTCCCTGAGGCTTCGCCGCCAGGTTTTCGGTCCACGCCACCCGCTCGTCGCCGACGCCGCTTTGGAGCTCGCCAACGTGCGCCACCGCCAGGGCCGCTATGCCGAGAGTGAGCAGCTGCTCCAGGAAGTGGTCGCCATTCACGCAGCCCTGGGTACCGCCGGTTCGGAACAGAGCCTGGCGACCCTCTTCCGCCTCGGCCAGAGCCGATTGGAACGGGGCGACCTGGAAGCCGCCGAGGAAATCTTCCAGCGCTCGCTGAGGATTGCCCGCGCCCACCGTGAACCCACCAGTCCGTCGGTGGCCAACGCCCTCAAGCTGGTGGCCCGCTGCCGGGTCGAGCAGGGCGATCCACGCTCCGCTCTCCCCCTGTTCCACCAGGCCCTGGAGATCTACGAGCAGCGCTTCGGCGCCGACAGCCTGGAAGCCTCCAACGTGCGCCAGAATCTCGCCGTCACCCACTACGAGCTGGGGGATGTGGAGAGCACCTTGCGCCTGCTGAGGGAAGCGCTGGTCACCGTCGAGGCGAAGGTCGGGGCGAGCTCCCTGGATGCTCTGGCTCTGCGCTTCAACCTCGCGGCGCTGCAGCTCGAGAGCGGCGACCCCGCCGAGGCGGAGTTGGAGCTCCAGCGGCTGCGGCCGCTGCTGCGCCAGCACCTCGCTCCCACCCACAAGCTCACCCTGCTCAACGACCTGACCCTCGGCCGTGCGCTGCTGGGTCAGGGCAAAGACCACCAAGCCCAGAGGCTCCTGCGCTCCACCCTCGACGCCCTGGAGGAAAACTTCGGGCCTCGGGGTCAATATGTCGACGAAGCTCTGCTGGTCCTCGCCGAAGCCCGCCACCGCCTGGCCGAGCCCCACCGCGCCGAGGCTCTCTACCGCCGCGCCCTCGATCTCCGCCGCTCGACCCTCGCCGCCGGCGCTCCGGAGATTGCCGAAGCCGAGTCCGCCCTCGCCGCCTTCCTCCGCGCCGAGGGCCGGGAGTCGGAGGCGGCGGACCTGGAGGCCCAGGTCGAGGCTTTGCAGGCCGGGACTTCACAGGCCGAGGCTCTGGGAGCTTCCTGAGGCCGGGACGAAGGTGGTAGAGGAAAAGGTGAGTGGGGAAGAGAAAGGTTGTGGTCTCGGAACCTCCGCCCGGGGATCCAATCCCCGGGCTACTCAAATCCCGCCGGCCCCGCCGCCTCAGGGCTTCGCTTCAGCCCTCGAGTCCCCGAAGCTCTCTTCCACCTTCTCCGCCAGCAGGAACCGCGCCCCCGCCTGCCCCTGGTCGGAGCGCCACACGGTGAGCTGGATGCGGCCGTCGCGGGCGTGATCGAGGCGGAGGAATCCGGGAGCGCGGGCGTAGTACAGCGATGCCTCGCCGATGGAGCCCACCGAAGCGAGCTTGGAGCCGGAGCCGCTCACCGCGTGGAAGGGGAAGCCCGGCCCCTCCATCACCTGTAGGTTGTGATCGTGCCCGCCGGCATAGAGCAGCGGTGGCGTCTCGGCGCCGGCCAGTACCTCCGTCACCCGGTGGGCCATGTCCGCGTAGTCTTCAGCGGTGATGTCCTGCTTTCCCCATCCGCTGCGATGCTCGCCGCCGGTGACCAGCGGATGATGTCCCAGGACCAAGGCGGAGCGGCCGTCCTGGGCTGCCGAACTGACCATGGCGCCGAGCTCTGCGAGCACCTGCCCGGCGGTCGCCAGCGAACAATCCATCAGCTCGGAGCAGGACTCCGCCTCGTCCTCCTCCGGATCCTCGGCGTTCTGCCGCAGCCACTCCGTATCGAGAAGGATCAACGCCAGAGCATCCCCCAGATCCACTCGCTGCGGTCCCGGACAGCCGTTCTCCGGCAGCAGCTCGACGCGGATGTCCTCGACACCGTCCAGGAACTCCGCCTGCCGGCACACCCGGCCGTGCTCCTCCCGCAGGCCGCCCCAATCGTGGTTTCCTGACAAGAAGATTCCCCGCGCCCCGGTCCCTGCAAGTACTTCGATCTGCTGCTCCAGAGCCCGCGCCGCGTCCGCATCCCACTCTCCGGACCGCCGGCGCATGCCGTCGGGGTAGACGTTATCCCCCAGGAAGACCACGATCACGCGGTCGCCACCTACGGCCTCGCCGTAGCTCGTGACCTGCGAGCGAAGATCTGCCAGAACACCTTCCACCGTCGGCGAGCTCAGCGAACCCGCATCCCCCACCAGGAAGAGGCTCGCCTCGACCTCCTCCAAGGCCAGAGGCTCCACGTTGAGCACCGGCTCCACCGGATCCGGCGGCGGCTCGGAACAGGCGGCGAGCAGTGCGATGAGGAAAGCCACGAGAGAACCCGCTGGCAGCCATCGATCCCCCTTCGCCCGACCGCCCCGGTCCCCTCGTCTCCATCCGCCGCTATGTTCCGCTACTCGTTGCAAATCGATTCTCCGTTCGGGGTCTCCCAGACCTCTCAGCTCTTGCTAGAATCAGTTCTCACTTCAGCAGCTCAGACCGCGGCCCGGCGCTACCGGGCAACGGCTGGTTCTCGGGCGGTCATTTCCGCTTCCGGCCGAGAGGGATGTACCGCTGCTGGCTATCGATTGATCTCCGCTGAGATCCAAAGAGGAGCTGAAAATGAAGAAAGCCCTGTTGTATGTCACCGCCGCCCTCGCTCTCGCCGCCGTCCTGACGGTACCAGCTTTCGCTGCCGACGCACCGGCCGATGCCGTGTCCGCCGTGAGCCTCGAGCTCACCACCCCCGACGCCCCGGCGGCGGACGCTGCCGCAGCGGAGGCCGTGACCTTCCCCACCACCTCCACCTTCGACGCCCAGCCCATGGCCTTCAACTGCCAGCCCGGCTACATCCCGCCGAGCAGCTGCGTGTGCGGCGGCTGCTGTGACCTCTGCCGCTGCTGGAACGGCGGCCACCTCGCCAAGTGCATTCCGTGGTAAGCGGCTAGGCTGCCTCCCACCGCAAAGCGCCGCGTCTCCGGATCACCGGAGCGCGGCGCTTTCTCGTGGAGCAAGCGGCCGAGAACGAAGCGGCCCGACCGAGCGGGTACCAGCCGGCAAACTTCAGACCACACCCGAAAAAGCGCAAACAAACTTCCGTATTTATGCTATTGTTACCACAACTATTATTCAAAGCTGTCGGGGTGATCGCCCTGATCATCGGGAGCGAGAGCACCTCGCAGCTACCATTGACTTCTGATTTTCAGAGGAGGAGATGCGATGAGATCGAACAACATTCTCGCTATGCTGCTGGCAGTTCTTGGGATCACCCTCATGGCGGCAGGCCTGCCTGCGGCAGCGCCCGCGGACCAGCCCGTGAAGGCGGAGAACGCGTCGGAGTTCAGCACCCAGGATCTCGCCCTGGACGCCGAGGCCCTCGAGACCCTGCCCGAGCCGACTGACCTGAACAACTACCAGCAGTGCTGGCAGTCCTACATCCAATGCAACCAGGACTGCCAATTCTACTCCGAGTCGACGCGCTCCCAGTGCGTGGCCTGGTGCTACCAGACCCATTGGTGCGCACAGGTCTGAGGCTGACTGGCAGCTGAGCTAGCTGCCCGGGGCCGTCCCCCTCCGGCTCCCTCCCTCCGAAACAACGAAGCCCTTCCGGCGGTGTGACGTCGCTGCCGGAAGGGCTTTTCTGCTTTCTCGAGGCGAATCCCCCTTCATCCGGCTGCCAAGACGCGGTGAGGGTGCCCACTGGGTCGGAGACCCGCCCTCTTCGGGGCATGGAAGCCCCCTCTGACGGATCCAGACACGGCTCAGAGTGCCCCCCAAATCAGGCGGGCCGCCCGCCTCCCCCAGTCGCGGCGCCTAGACACCTACATCATTTAGTGCTATTAGTATAGACGCAATATGAACTTAGCTGTGATTACGAATCACTTTCAGGCGGTGACGCCGAAAGTACATGTCACCTGGCACAATGGCTTATCGTGCCACTACGTAGGAGGCTCTCATGCACCAAAGAAATCGCGGAATCCTCGCAATCCTGCTCCTGTGCGCGTTCCTTGCCGCCGTGGCCGGAGTTCCCGCTCTGGCCGCTGAGGATAAGGAACCCCCGAAGGAGACGAAGGATGCGATCGCGGGCGGGATTGAGGACATCATCCCACCGATCGACTTTTACGAAGACGCCTCGTGCCAGTCGGACTGTTGCTGGGCCTCCTGCACGGGAGAGGGCTGTAGCGTCAGCTGTAGCAACTCCGAATGCTCGGCGCAAAGCGGAGGCGCGTCCGCCATCTACATCTGCGGCCCCGAGTAGGAACGCAACCCACGGCACGCCCAAACCCCGTGCCGGGAACCAGCCTTGGGCGATCCAAGGGAGCTCTCGATCGTAGAGTTCAGGTTCGGCCGTGAAAGAGCAAATGGGCCCCTTTCGGAGTCCATTTGCTCTTTCTTTTGCGACGAAATCTACTCGGTCATGGCCTCGGGCAAGGCGGGCCCAAGACCCGCCCCTACGACCTCTTCCAGCAGCCAGACGGCGAAGCTTCTGCAACGCTCTACCGCCCGGGCGCCGGGGCGCGCCTTAGGGGTGATCCTGCGCCCGTTGCTTACGATTTGATTACGCTTCTCCTGAGAGAGCTTGCAGGCGAGCTCACCGGCTAAAGCGCATCTATTTGAGGAGAAGAAGCTTAGGCATGGTACGGCTGGAGGGACTTGAACCCCCGACCTTGAGTTTAGGAAACTCCTGCTCTATCCACCTGAGCTACAGCCGCACGAAGAAAGAATTATAGCGCCGCCGCGGAGCTTGGGCGAGTTGGGCTGGGCGCCCGAGGGGGCTCCGCGGCGGGAGGGATTGGATGCTGGCGGCGCGGTCAGTACTGGATCAGGCTCTGGACGTCGTAGCCTTCCAGCTGCTCGCGGCCGTTCAAGAACGTGAGCTCGATGACGAAGCCGAAGCCCACCACCTCGCCGCCGAGGGATTCCACCAGCTGGGCGGTGGCCTTGGCGGTGCCGCCGGTGGCGACCAGGTCGTCGGCGATGAGGACCTTTTCGCCCGGGGCGATGGCGTCTTTGTGGATCTCCAGGGTGTCCTGGCCGTACTCCAGATCGTAGCTCTGAGACTCGATGTCCGCCGGCAACTTTCCCGGCTTGCGTACCGGCACGAAGCCGGCGTTGAGGTCGTAGGCCACGATGGGGCCGAACATGAAGCCCCGGGATTCCATGCCGACGACCTTGTCGATGTGCTTGTCGTGGAAGAGCCAGACGAAGCGGTCGCAGGTCATGCGCAGGGCCTTGGCGTTCTGCAGCAGAGTGGTGATGTCATAGAACAGGATGCCCGGCTTGGGGTAGTCCGGCACCTCGCGAATGTATTGCTTCAGATCCTCCATGGAACCTACTCCGTCCTTTCTCAGGCTGCTCG
>JAXHTF010000115.1 GCA_034211275.1 Acidobacteriota bacterium | reverse complement strand
GAAAACCGCAGGCGATGCGGGTATCGACGAGGTTTTCGAACGAAGATTCGGCGACAAAGGGCCGCTCGTAGCGCGGCTCGACTTTCACCGCGGGCTGCTAGAACCGCGGGCTGCTATGCTCCCCACCGTGAGCCCAACACCCCAATCCAGGCCCTCCCTCAGGCCTTCCTCCCGCCGCCGGTCCCCGCTGCGGCGCTGGGCCGTGCAGCTACGGCGCACGGTGATCACCGGCCTGCTGATCCTGGCGCCCCTGGCCTTCACCGTCTACGTGCTGGTGCTGCTCTTCCAGCTCATGGACGGCATGTTCGCCTGGCTTCTGCGGCGAGCGCTGGGGCCGGACCACAGCATGCCCGGCGTCGGACTGATCCTCACCGTCCTGGTGGTACTGCTGCTGGGCTGGCTGTCGAGCAACGTCTTCGGGCGCCGGCTGATTCAGCTCTTCGAGAAGGTGTTGGCGCGCATCCCGGTGGCCAAGACCGTCTACTCCAGCTCCAAGGGCATCGTCGACGCCATCTCCCAGAGCCAGACCGAGGCCTTCAAACGGGTGGTGCTCATCGAGTATCCCCGCCAGGGCCTCTACTCCATTGCCTTCGTCACCAGCAACGCCCGCTGGGGACAGCTGAGCGAGGGCACCGAGGACCTGCTGCTGGTCTTCCTCCCCACCACCCCCAACCCCACCAGCGGCTACCTGCTGATGGTTCCCCGCCCCGACGCCATCGACCTGCCCATCACCGTCGAGGAGGGCGTGCGCATGGTCATCTCCGGCGGCATCCTCAAGCCCGAGTCGCTGCAGATGGCGGCCCCCGTCGCCCCGAAGCCGGCAGACGACCCACCGCCCCCAGTGGTATGAATCTCGCATCGAATCTCGGGGTAGGGGACTTCTCGGGTAGGATTTGGTGCTGGAAGCCGCCATGGCACCCTAACCGGCCCGGGAGGAGTCTCCAGCGAATGATCCGCACCCTCGTCACCGGAGGTACCCGACCGTGAATCACCCCTCGCTGCTCTCCCCGCTTCGGACCCTGCCCCTGAGGCAGCCCCTGGCCGCGCTCCTCGCCGGCCTGCTCCTGGTCCTTCCGCAAGTCAGTCTGGCGCAGCAACAAATCAGCGACGAGGACCTCTTTGACAAGAGCATGGAGGCAGCCTACGAGGGCCTTCAATACTACGGCGAGTGGGATGACGAGGAGCAGCTCGAGCGCATCAACCGCATCGGCTACGAGCTCGCCAGCAAGACCCGGTTCCAGGAGTTCCCCTTCACCTTCTACCTGGTGGACATGCCCGTCCCCAACGCCTTCGCCCTTCCCGGCGGTCAGATCTTCCTCGCCCGCAGCATGCTGGAGCTGGGCCTCGACGACGACATGCTGGCCTGCCTGCTGGGCCACGAGATCGCCCACGTGGTGCACCGCCACGGCACCCGCATGCAGAAGCGAGCGACCCTCCTCAGCGCCCTCAGCACCGCTCTGATCCTCGGCGTCGCGGCCACCGCCAAGAACAACAACTCGCGGCGCGACTACGATCCCTACAGCCTCTACGGCCCCACCCGCGACTCCTCCGGCAGCGCCAGCATGGTAGAAGGGGCCATCGCCACCTCCATGATCGTCAGTCAGCTGCTGCTGCTCAGCTACAGCCGCGAGTTCGAGACCGAAGCGGACGACGAAGGCCAGCGCCTGGCCGCCGCCGCCGGCTACGACCCCGGCGGCGCCGAGCGGCTGTGGCAGACCATGCTCGACCGCATCCCGCTGAACAAGACCTACGGCTATTGGCGCACCCATCCCTTCGAGGACAGCCGCCAGCGCGCCGCCGAGGAGCGGGCCAAATACCTCAAGGTGCAGGAGTCGGTGACCGCCGACGCCTACCGCCAGTCGGTGCAGAAACAGCTGGTGGACTTCACCCAGCGCCCCAAGCTCAAACCGGAGATCGCCCGCTGGCTCAAGGCCACCGCCCTCGACGCCTGGCCGTCGGGAACGCTGGCGGAAGAGATCCGCCTCGAGCAGCTCGACCACTTACGGCAGGAGGAGCTGGGGCAGGACGAGCTCAAGCGCGACTATGGCAAGGTCATCGCCGCCTACGAGGAGCAGATCGCCACCGTCGCCCGGCTGACCCCCCGCAGCACCTTCCTGGGCACCGCCAGCGAGGAATTGGACCAGCTGCGCAAGGAGGTGAAGACCCTCTATCCCAAAGCCCAAGAGGTGCTCGCTGGCGACGTCTACCAAACCCAATTCCTAGAGACCTTCCTGAGCAACTATCCCGACAGCCCGGAAGTTCCCCAGGTGGCCCTGGCCCTGGGCAACGCCTACAGCCGCCTGCGCCAGAGCACGCCGGCGGTGGAGCACTACCTGCTGGCCTGGCGCGAGGATCCGGAAGGGGAAGAGGGCAACAAGGCGCGCAACGGCCTGCGCAACCTGGCGCCGTTTCTTGAAGAGCTGAGCGCGCTGCAGCAGCTCGCCGACATGGATCAGGATCCGGAGCTGCAGCAGATCGCCCGCCAGCGGCTGGAGCAGATGGTGCCGCGCTACGAGGATCTGGCAAACGGCGCCGACTACCTCAAGCGCTTCCCCAACGGCGAGCACAGCGAGGCGGTGCTGGAGCGGCTCAACGTGCTGGCGGACAAGGCCCTCACCGAGGTCATCGTCTACCAGGGCGTAGGGGACCACGCCAAGGCGCTGGACCGCATCAACCGCATCTTCACCTACGCTCCCCTCTCCCCCGCCGCAGAGCAGCTGCGGGATCAGGCGACGTTGAGCTAGTTCAGTCTAGCTAATTCAGGGGGGCTGGCTCGTGGGAGCTACTCGTCGAGAGCGGTGAGCAACTCGAGGGTGGAGCGGGAGTCTTCCTGCCGCAGCCGCGACGAGATGCTGAAGCTGAAGGTGCTGCCCACACCGACCTCCGACTCGCACCAGATGCGCCCACCGTGGCGCCGCACCAGCGCCTGGACGTAGGCCAGGCCCATTCCCTCACCGTCGACCTCCTGGTTGGGGCCACGGCGGAAGGGGGCAAAGACCTTGGGCAGATCTTCGGCGTCGATGCCCAGACCGTTGTCCCGCACGTGGAAGACCTTGGCGGAGTCGGTGACCTCGCCGCTGACCTCGATCTCCCCCGGCCTCTCGGGGTCGAGGTAGAGCACCGCATTGCTCAGAATATTGCCGAAGATCTGCTCTAAAGAGATGCGGTCGGCGGTCACCGGCGGCAGCTCGCCGACCCGCACCACCGTCCGCCGTTGCTCCAGCTGATAGGCGAGACTGGCGAGGGCCTCCCGCACCACCGCATCGACGTCGATGAGCTCCATGCTCAGCCGCCGCTGGCCTTGTTGGGACAGCCGCAGCAGGGTGTTCATGAAGTGGTTGATGCGGGTCACGGAGCTGTCGATGAAGCTCAGGGCCTCGGGCATATCCTCTTCCATCAACTCGTTGAGGCGGCGCTGTTCGTCGCCGGAGAGCTCCCGCCGCTCCCGCCGCACCAGCCCCCGGAGCTCCTCACAGGCGGCTTGCAGCTCCCCAGCGAAGCCCTTGACGTTGATCAGCGGCGCCCGCAGGTCGTGGGAGACGATGTAGAGCAACGCCTTGAGGTCCTGATGGGCCGCCTCCAGATCGGCGGTGCGCTCCAGTACCCGCCGTTCCAACTCGTCACGGGTCTGGCGCAGGGCCTCTTCGGTGCATTTGATGTCGGTAATGTCGGTGATCGCCAGCAGTAGCCGATTCCACGGACGCTCGCTGCCCCGGGCGACGAAACAGCGCAGCTTGACCACCAGCCGCCGGCCGTCGAGGGTGCTGTTCACGGTCTCGGTCTCAAAGCTGCGCTCTCCCCGCAGCAGCGCCACCAGAATCTTGCGCATCGCCGCCAGCGATTCCTCGGTGACGATCTTGCCCAGCCCGGCGAGGAATTGCTCCTTCCGGAGGCCACCGTAAAGCTCCACCGTCGCCCGGTTGACGTCCATCACCCGCACCAGCGAGGTACACCGTACGACTTCCTCGGGATGCTCTTCGAGGTAGGCGGGGAGATCCTCGACGCCTTGCTCCTGTAGGCTCTCCAGGTACTCCTTGACGGCAGAGAAATCCTCTTCCCACAGCGAGATGGGGGAATCTTCGAAGAGGCCTTGGTAGCGGCGCCGGCTCTGCCGCAGAGCACGATCGGCGCGGTGACGTTCGATCTCCGCCCCGACCCGGGCGGAGAAGACGCTGAGGATCGAAGCGGCGGTTTCGGTGTCGGTGAGGGGCTCGTGGCCCAGGGCCACCAGGGAGCCGCTGGGGCGACCGTTGGAGTCGTAGAGCGGAGCGCCGATGTAGCACTCGATCTGCCAATCCACCAGCACCGGGGCATCGGGAAAAAGCTCCTGGACGTTCTCCGGAAAGATGCACAGCTCGGTGCCCACCACCTTCTGGCAGGGCGTGCCCTCCAGCGGGTAGGTGAAGTTCTCGCGCCAGTGGTCGTCGTCCCACACCGCCAGGGTTTGAGCTACTTTCCCGGTCTCCTCGTCGATCTCCGAAACGTAGGTGATGGGCAGCTGCACCGCCTCCGCCAGATAGCGCGTCAGAGAGCGGAAGTAGTCCTCTCCGGCGGAGGAGAAAGTCACCTGAGCCAGAGAGCGCATGGCCTCTTCGCGGCGCCGGCGCTCGGTGATGTCCTCGTCGACGCCGAGGATCGCCACCACCCGGCCCTGCCCGTCGTGGAGGGGCACCTTGGTGGTGCGCATCCAGCCCTCGCTGCCGTCGGGGCGAATGTACTTTCCTTCCCGGTTGATCTGGGGGCCGTCCCCCTGGATCACTTCCTGATCCGCATCCCGATAGCGCCCTGCCCAGCGGCTCCAGGGAAAGTCGTCATCGGTCTTCCCCGCCACGTCCTCGACGCCTTCGAGCCCCGCCATCAGGGCGAAGGGGCGGTTGCAGCCGAGGTAGACCGAGTCCAGATCCTTCCAATAAATGCCGTGGGGAATGTGGTCGGTGACCAGGCGCAGCATTTCCCGACTCTCGCGCAAGAGCTCGCGGGCCTGCTGGCGCTCCTGTTCCGCCGCTTCCAGCTCGTCGATACGGGCCTGCAGTCTCTCGACTTTCCGCCGCAGCTCCAGCTCTTCCGACCGGTCCGCTGATCCCCCACCGTTGTCCAACGCCACCGTCGCCTCCTTGAATCAGGATCCCTCGATGGGCGTTGCAGCGGAGGGCTGAGCCAGCGCCGCCAGGAGTAGAGGAAGGTATTCGCCCAAAACCCGCCGCACGGAGCTGACGCTCACTTCTTCGTCCGGCGAGTGGGGGTTGCGGATGTCGGGGCCGAAGGAGAGCATCTCGAGCCCCGGGATCTTCTCCCCCAGGATGCCGCACTCCAGGCCACCGTGGACCCCCGTGACCTCGGGATTGCGGCCATACAGACGCTGGTAGACCTCCACCGCCAGCTGCACCAGGTTGGAGCTGGGATCCGCCTGCCAACCGGGATAGCCGCGGGTCGTGGTCACCTCCGCCCCGGCCTCCCGGGCCTGCTCGGTGATCTCCGCCACTGCGGCGTCCAGATCCTCCGCCACCGAGCTGCGGTTGGAGCAGTGGATCTCCGCCGTCTCGGCGTCGAGGCGCACCGTCGCCAGATTGCTCGACGCCTGCACCAGACCTTCGAGCACCGGGCTCATGACCCGCACGCCGTGGTGCAGACGATGGAGTAGCGTCACCAAAGCCCGCGCCGTGCCGGAGGTGAGAACCTGCTCGGGAACGTCCACCGGCCGGAGCTCCACCCGTAGCCCGGGATCGGTGTCGGCATGGCGTTGGCGAAGCTCCGCCGACGCCGCCTCCACCACCGGCGCCACCGCCGAGCGCTCCCCCACCACCACCGCCGCGGCTTCCCGAGGAATGACGTTGGGAGCACTGCCCCCCGCGACCTCGGCGACGGCCACCGAGTCCGGCAAGCGCTCCAGGATCTCGGCCAGGGCTCGGATGGCGTTGGCCCGACCGAGGTGGATGTCGGCACCGGAATGGCCGCCGGTGGCACCGGCGACGGCGATACGGAAGGCACTGCCGCCGGCGGCAGCGCTACGTTCTAGGGGCAGCCGCACCACCGCCGAGCGGGCGCCGGCGGAGCCGATGACGAAGAGCCCTTCCTCCTCCGCGTCGAGGTTGAGCAGCAGCCGGCCGGTGACGATGGAGGGATCGAGGGCCTTGACGCCGTTGAGACCGGTCTCCTCGTCGAGGGTGAAGAGCAGCTCCAGGGGCCCGTGGCGCACACTGTCGTCGCCGAGCAGACCGAGACCGGCGGCGATGGCGACGCCGTTGTCCGCCCCCAGGGTGGTGCCCTGGGCGGTGAGGATGTCGCCCTCCAACCGCAGGCGGATGGGATCCTCGAAGAAATTGAACTCGGTATCCGCGTTCTTCTCGCACACCATGTCCAGATGCCCCTGGATCACCACCGTCGGCGCATCCTCGAAGCCGGCGGTGGCGGGCACCCGGATCACCACGTTGCCGGCCTCGTCGGTGCGCGTCTCGCAGCCGTGATCGGCGGCCACCTGCAACACCCAGGCGCGCACCTTCTCCTCGTGCTTGGACGGCCGGGGGATGCGGCGCAGCTGATCGAAAGCGCGCCACAGGGGGCGCGGCTCCAAGACGCTGAGGTCGGGATCGGGATCGAATCCTACGGCGCCGTCTCCGGAGGAAGAAGGGGGAGAAGAGTCTGATGCTTGCATTTCAGCGGCCTCTCGCAGGGGGGCGAAGGGTCGCATGGGACCGTGGCCCCGAAAGGCGCGGCCCACACACGCTCAGGCAGCCCGTACTTGGACGGTGCGGCCGATTGTATTCAGGATATTACGCAGCTCATCATAGTCCGGGTGGCGCACGCGGATCCAGGCGTTCGCCATGTAGCCGGCCTCCACCGGCTGAGTGGGGGTCCCCACGGAGGGGATGTGGGAGTCGATGATCAGGTTGCCGTAGGCTCGCTCCACCGCTTCCAGCCCCTCGTAACCGACGATGCGGCCGTCCCGGTCCGGCCGCAGGTTGATGATGCCGGCGGAATACTGCCGTGACAGCCGGGCTTCGACCTTGCCGTGCACGATGGCGTTGGCCCACTCGCGGTAGAGATCGAAGTCGTTGGCGGCGCAGTAGAGATCCCACGCCCCAACCCCCGGCGGCCGGCAGCCGATCTCGGAGAATTTCAATCCCTTGGGCCCGAAGAACCACTCCATGTGGGTGGCGGAGGTACCAATACCCAAAGCCTCGATGACCTTGCGCCCCAGCTCCTTGACCTCGCTGTAGCTCTCCGCCGCCACCCGGTTGGTGGTGACGAATTGGGGCGAAATCCAGCGGGTGCGCATGGCTTCGAGGACCCCGGGGTAGTAATGGGTGATGAAGTCGTATTGCACCTCGCCGCCGATGCACAGCGTGTCGTAGAAGGCCTCGTGACCCTCGATGAACTCCTCCACTGCGATGGAGCGATGGGGGCCGATGCCGCACTCCCGCAGCGTGTCGGCCAGATCCTCTTCCCGATCCACCCGCCAGGTACCGGCGGCACCGGCGGCGTCCCGGGGCTTGAGAATCACCGGATAGCCCACCCGGTCGCAGAAATCCCGCACTTCCTCTTCCGATTCAGCGCCGGTGGATTGGGCGCAGGGCACGCCGGCCTTGCGCAGGGCGTCCTTCATCGCCGGCTTGTCGCGGCACAAATAGGCGGTCTGCACCGAGGTGCCGGGGATGCCGCAGGCCTCCCGCACCTTGGCGGCGGTGAGGATGTGGGCCTCGACGGTAGACTCCAGGCGATCCACCCACTCCCGGCGCTGGATCCGGCGCACCGTCTCCAGCATGGCCGCTTCGCTGCACACGTTGGAGACCTGTTCGTAGCCGTAGAGGGCCTCCCGCACCGACGGCGGCAAATGGCTCGACGGCACCTCGCCGATGCCCGTGACTCGGGCACCCACGGCCTTCAAAGCGCGCACAAACTTGATTTGATAGTAAGGAAAGCTCGGTTCTACGAAGAGAACGTGCATAGATCTTCTCGCTTTCGGACTGCCCACCGGTCCTTCGCTCGCGGGCCAAACCTTTGCTCAAGGGTGCTTCAATTGGACGACGGACCCGTGGATAATAGCACCTCCCATGAGCCACATCACGCTCCTAGGCCCTCAGCGCTACCGACCCTCCATCGCTCAAGTACTGGAAGAGCTGAACCTCTCCGGTCCGCTGGCGGTGATCACCGCCGGCTGGCAGGAACGGGAGTCGGAAGTCGACGAGCTGCGGCGCCACGTCGGCCGCTCGGTGACCAATCTGCAGCTCCATCGCCGCGCCGAAACCGTCTTCGACCGCTCGCCGAAGGTCTTCCAGGCCCTGCGCCAACGCCAGCAGACCCTCAAACGGCTGCAGCGGCTGCACCGCATCCGGCTGGACTACGCTCTCGAACCGGCGCGCAAGCTGCTGCGCAGGAAGGGACCGCCGGAGCTCCTGGAGCCGGAGCGGGAAGCGGCGGTGGCGGCGGTGCGGGAGCTCGACGCCCACCACCGCCGCCGGCTGGGGGAGATCCATCAAGAGTTTGAGCAGGAGTGGGGTCAGGCCATGGACCGCGCCACCCGCAGCCAGCGCCAGAAGATCCGCAAAGTGGTGGAGGAGAGCGACGCGGTGGCCATCGCCGGTGGCCACGTGGCGGTCTTGCTCAACCGGCTGCGTCTTTTCCGGCTGGAAGAGATGATGGCCGGCCGGCCCATCGTCGCCTGGTCCGCCGGCGCCATGGCGCTGACCGACTCGGTGGTCCTCTTCCACGACCGGCCGCCCCAGGGCGCCGGCAACGCGGAGATCCTCGACCTCGGCCTCGGCCTGTGCTCCGGCGTGGTGGTCCTGCCCCACGCCAGCCAGCGGCTGCGCCTCGACGACCCGGTGCGGGTCGCTCTCTTCGCCCGCCGCTTCGCCCCCGCCCGTTCCGTGACCCTGGATCCCGGCGCCCGACTGAGCTGGGACGGCAGCAGCTGGACCACCGGTGCAGATACACCGCTCCTGGCCGCCGACGGCAGCCTCGAAACCGTGGAGAGCTGGTAATGCCCCTGGCCATCCATCGCCTGCTGCGCCAGGACCCGACGCCGGAAACGCTGGCGGCCTTCGTCGACGAGCACACCATCCCGCTGGCGGAGGGCACCTCCGTCACCTTCCTCTACCAGGGCTCGGCGGATCGGGTGGAGCTGCGCCATTTCATCTACGGCCTGGAGTCCTCCCAACCCTTCACCCGCATCGGAGAGACCGACTATTGGTACCTGGTGATGACGCTGCCGGAAGGCTCGCGGGTGGAGTACAAGATCGACGTCATCCACGGTGACGACCACAACTGGATTCGCGACCCCCTCAACCCGCACCTCGCCTTCGATCCCTTCGGCGCCAACTCGGTGTGCCAGGCCAGCGGCTACGAGCGGCCGGAGTGGACCTTGCCGGATCCCGAGGCCCGCCCCGGTACCCTGGAGGAGCACCACCTCCACAGCGAGGCCTTCGAGGACCCCCGCCACTTTCAGGTCTATCTGCCGGCGCGCTTCCGCAGCCAGCGCAGCTATCCGCTGCTGGTGGTCCACGACGGCCACGACTACCTGCACTACGCGGGGCTCCAGACGGTGCTGGACAATCTCATCCACCGGCTGGAGATCCCGCCGATGATCGTCGCCCTGACCAACTCCCCGGACCGGCTGCTCGAATACGCCGACGATCCCCGCCACGGGCGCTTCATCGTCGAGGAGCTGCTGCCCTACCTGGAACAGCACTACCCGCTGCAGCCGGAGCCCGCCAGCCGCTGCCTGATGGGTGCCAGCTTCGGCGGCGTGGCGAGCCTGGCCACGGCGTGGCGCTATCCGGGGGTGTTCAGCCGGCTGCTACTGCAAAGCGGCTCCTTCGCCTTCACCGACATCGGCCGTCACCAGCGGGGGCCGGTCTTCGACCCGGTGGTGAAATTCGTCAACGCCTTCCGGGCGGAGCCGGGGCGGCCGGCGGAGCGGGTCTTCCTCAGCTGCGGGGTCTACGAATCGCTGATCTACGAGAACCGCTCGATGATGCCGCTGCTGCGGGAGCTGGGCCTCGACGTGCGCTATGTCGAGGCCCGGGACGGGCACAATTGGGAAAACTGGCGGGACCGGCTGCGGCAGGCGCTATCATGGCTCTTCCCCGGGCCGCTTTGGATGGTCTACGAATGAGCAGCCGGGAACCTTAGACGAGAGAATCAGCCGCGAGGCAGGGAGACGAGAAAGCTATGGCCCACATCACCCGCAAGATCGGACTTTCCTTGGGTGCGGACATTTGCTGGCCCATCTGCTTCGAGCAAATCCTCGAGCGCCTGCAGCTGAACATTCCCGTGGACGGGGACACGGTGGGGGTCGAGGTCCAGCGGCTGACCATCGAGCCCTTCGCCCTCGACCAGCCCTGCGAATACGACGTGGTCTTGGACCGGCTGACGCACTGGTACCACACCAGTCGCGAGTGGATCAAAAAGGCCGTGATCATGGACGACCTCTACGTCCTGAACAATCCCTGGACCGTGCAGTCGATGGAAAAGGCCACCACCTACGCCGCCATGACCCACCTGGGCCTGCCGGTGCCCAAGACCTGGCTGGTGCCGCCCAAATCCTACGAGCCGACGCCGGACCTGGAGCCGACGCTGCAGCGCTACGCCAAGCTCTTCGACCTCGGCCACGTGGGCCGGCAGCTGGGCTTCCCCCTGTTCATGAAGCCCTACGACGGCGGCGCCTGGGTGGGTGTCGACCGCATCGAGAACGAGGAGCAGCTCAAGGAGGCCTACGAGCGCAGCGGAAAACGGCTGATGCACCTGCAGAAGGCAGTGGGCGACTTCGATCTCTTCGTCCGCTGCGTCGGCATCGGGCCCCAGGTACGGGTGGTGCGCTACGACCCGTCGGCACCGCTGCACAACCGCTACACCCTGGACGCCCAGAGCGTCACCGACGACGAGCGCTCGCTCCTCGAGGACATGACCCTCACCATCAACACCTTCTTCGGCTGGGATTTCAACTCCTGCGAGGCGCTCCGGCAGAACGGCGAGTTCATCCCCATCGACTTCGCCAACGCCTGCCCCGACTCCCAGGTCACCTCCCTGCACTTCCACTTCCCTTGGCTAATCCGCTCCAAGCTACGCTGGTCCATCTTCTGCGCCGTCACCGGCCGCAAGATGCGCCGCAACGTCGATTGGGAGCCGTATTACCAGGTGCTGGAGCAGGACCTCCCCTACCGCGAGCGCCTCGCCGCCTACGGCAAGATCGCCCGGGAGCGCTTGGAGATGGACCGTTTCGAAGAATTCTGCGCCACCCATCTGAGCCACCTCGACGAGGTCCTCTGCGACTTCTTCGCCTCCGACGTCGCCCGCGACGCCGTGCGGCAAAAAGTCGCTGCCCTCTTCCCCGAGCACGAGATCGACCTCTTTACTGAGCTCTTCTGGCGGCGCATCCAGCACTGGCGGGAGACGGAGGCCGGGGCCTGAGTAGGGTTTTCAAAAAAACCCTCACCCACCCAGCATGCGCAAATACAGCCGCTCGTACTCCTGCCCCTGGACCTGCCAGGAGAAATCCTGCCGCATGCCGTTGAGCATCATCTGCCGCCAGGCCGGTGGGTCGCGGAAGAGCTCCAGAGCGTAGACCAGGGCCCAGCGCAGGGCGTCGGCGTTGTAGTGCTCGAAGACGATGCCGGTGCCGCGACCGGTGGCGCGGTCGAAGAGCTGCACCGTATCCGCCAGGCCGCCGGTCTTGCGCACGATGGGCACCGTGCCGTAGCGCAGGCTGTACATCTGGTTGAGGCCGCAGGGCTCGTACCGCGACGGCATCAGGAAGAGATCCGCTCCCGCCTCGATGAGGTGGGCCAGGGGCTCGTTGTAACCGCGGTAGAAGAACGCCTTGCGGGGGAAGCGGCGCTGGAGATCGCGAAAGAATTGCTCGTAGCGCGGCTCGCCGGAGCCCAGGAGCACCAACCGCACATTGCGGCCGGCGAGCATCTCCGGCAAGGGCTCGAAGAGCAGGTCCAGGCCCTTCTGCGGTGTCAGCCGGGAGACCAGGCCCACCACCGGCGCCGCCGGGTCGTCGTCCAGGCCGACGCTCTCCAGCAGATGGCGCCGATTCTTCGCCTTGCCCTCCAGATCGTCGGGACCGTAGGCGTACGGCAGATGGGGATCGACGGAGGGATCCCAGGACGAATAATCCACTCCGTTGACGATGCCCACCAGATGATCCCAGCGCGCCCGCAGCACCCCCTCGAGACCCATGCCGTGCTCCGCCGTTTGAATCTCCCGAGCGTAGGTGCGACTCACCGTGCTCAGCCAGTCGGAGTACACCAGGCCGGTCTTGAGGAAGCTCACCACCCCCGCCGCCAGGTCGTCCTGGTAGAGCTTGTCGGCGCACCCGGAGAGGTCCAGCTGCCCCAGCTTGGAAGTCGGGAAGACTCCCTGATAGCCCAGATTGTGGATGGTCAACAGCGTCTTCGAGGCATGGAACATGCGGTCCCAACCGTAGTGATGGCGCAGGAAGAGGGGCAGCAGACCGGTGTGCCAGTCGTTGCAGTGGAAGACGTGGGGCGCCCAGCCCATGCCCTGACAGCTCTCGATCACCGCCTTGGTGAAGAAGGCGAAGCGCAACGCCTCGTCGCCGTCGCCGGTGTAAATCTCGGGGCGGCCGTAGAGCGCCGGGCAGTGGACGAAGAAGCGCTGCAGCGAGTCACCGGGGTGGCTGTCCGTGACCAGGGAGTAGTGAAAGGTGCGGCCGCCGATGGTCAGCGGCCGGTTGACCAACCACTCCACCACGGTAAACCCGGAGCTGGTGTCGATGCGCCCGTAGAGGGGCATGAACGTGCGCACATCGTGCCCCGCCTCGGCGAGATAGGCCGGCAGTGCCTGGGCCACGTCCGCCAGACCCCCGGTCTTGGCATAGGGCGCCATCTCCGACGACGCCCAACAAATCTTCAGCACATCCATCCTCGCCGACCCCTTCCACCGGCGGGCTCCACCACCGGGTTGCACCGGCGCGCCCTATCGCCGCCGGGGAGGTCATTCTACGGGATGGCGGACCGGCAGCGGTGCCGGGGAAGAGCTCGCCTCAGGTGGCTTCCTCACCAGCGGCGGCATCGATTCCCAACTCCTTGAGGCGGCGGTAGAGGGTCGAACGGCCGATACCCAGCGCACGGGCAGCGGCGCTCAAGTTGCCGTCCTCGGCGGCGATGGCCTGTTCGAGGATGCGCCGCTCGTGGACCTCCAGACGGCTGCGCAAATCCCCCGCCTCGGCGGGCCCCAGAGCCACCGACTCCCGCAGCTCCTCCGGCAGATGACGGGTCTGCAACAACTCGCCGTCCTCCAGGAAAATCGCCGCCCGTTCCATGGCCCGCTCCAACTGGCGCACGTTGCCCGGCCACGCATAGGCCAGCAGCTGGTCCAGCGCCGCACGGGAGATCCCCCGCGCCCGCACCCCCCGTCGGCGGGCGGCGCGGTCGAGAAAATAGGCCGCCAGATTGGGGATGTCCCGGCGACGCTGGCGGAGCGCCGGCAGCTCCACCGTCCAATCGGCGATGCGGTGGTAGAGGTCGAGGCGGAAGCTCCCCTCCTCCACCATCCCCCGCAGATCCCGGTTGGTGGCCGACAGCACCCGCACCCGCGCCGGCCGCGGCTGGCGCCCCCCCAGGCGGTACACCTCCCGTTCCTGGAGCACCCGCAGAATGCGTGCCTGGGTCGCCGGCGCCATGTCGGCGATCTCGTCCAAAAAGAGGCTGCCGCCGTCGGCGAGCTCGAACTTCCCCGGCCGCGCATCGACCCCGGTGGCCACCGCCTTCTCGATGCCGAAGAGCTCCGACTCCAGCAGGTCCTCCGGCAGCGCCGCGCAGTTGAGGGCCACGAACTCCCGCTCCCGGCGGCCCGAGGCCCGGTGGACGAAGCGCGCCAAAAGCTCCTTGCCGGTGCCCGACTCGCCGGTGATGAGCACGCTCACCTCCCCGGCGGCCACCCGCACCGCATCCTCGTAGAGCTGCCGCATCTCCTGCTCGACGCTGGGCGGATCCGGCGGTGACGGTGGGGAGAGCGGCTCGAGAACAGGGGTCTTTGGCCGCCGGCGGACCCCGAGCCCCAGGAGCCGGGCGGCGCTCTCCACCAACGAGCGATAGCTCCGGGCATGAGCCGGATGGAGAAACTCCACGGTCAGCACGATCTCGCTGCGACGCACCTCGACGGGACAGCCCTCGCCATCCACGGACACGGCTCGGGCGGTGCTTTCGTCACCGTCTTCCTCCGGATCCCGGCGCGCCTCGAAGAGGATCCCCGGCTCGCCCCCCTCCGCCAACACCACCACCTCCCGACAGGGCAGCGTGCGGAAGAGCGCCTCCCCCAGCACCTGGGCCACTGTCGCCACCGGTGCCCCTTGCTCCAGGCGATCCAACACCCCCGGCAAGCCCTCGAAGACGAAACCCTTCACCGACCCCATGGATACGGTTCGCTGGATCGGGCCACCGCCAGCGTCCAGCCCGCCGGCGGAAGAAGCCCGGCTGGGAGCAGACACCGCCGGCTCCTCCCCAATGGCCACTGCCGCCTCCAGATCCGCATCCTCCACCACCTCGACCCAAGCCTTCACGGTGCCGAAGACCAGCTGCTGCCCGGGCTCCACCGGCGTCACCTCATGGATGCGCCGGCCGTCGACGAAGGTCCCGTTGGAGGAGCCCAGATCCTCCACCTGGAGAGAGTCCTCTTCCACCAACAACCGAGCATGAGAACGGGAAACGGTAGGGTGCCCAAGCCGCGGCGCCGAGGCCGCCTGGGAACCGAGATGGTGCTCGCCGGGAGCGAGAGGAAAGCGGAGGTTGCGGTCGTCCTCCTGAACCACCAGGACCAAGGGCATGGCGAGGGAGCCTAGCACAGGGGCCCTCGCCCCCTCTTCACCCACGCCCTTCACCCACTGCTCTTCACCCACGGTGGGACCCACTTGTTGGTTTCTGTTGGATCAGCCTCGATCTCCTCCCGACGGCCGGCAAGATGCCGGCGCTCCCAGGGGTCGAGAGCACCACTTTCCCACCGGTGGGACCCACTTGTTGGTTCCATATTCCTCAGTCACTTAGAACGGTTCCACTCCCGCTCGCCCCGTCCCCGCCCACTCCCGTCACTCCCACCGGTACGAGGAGGGAGCGGGATCCGAGGATGGCCGTCTGCGGCCACCCGCAGGACCTGACTCCCGACGCCCCGGCACCGTCTTCCTTGCCTCAAAGATCGAGCTGCCCCACCAGGGGGGACCCACTTGTTGGATCCTCGTTGAATCAGCTGCGATCTGCTCCTGACGACCGGCAAGATGCCGGCGCTCCCAGGCCTCGCTTCCAACCGCGTCAGTCCGAGACCACCCTCGACCAGGCACCCAGGGTGCCCGACTCGAAGCCGTCGGTGAAGATGGTGGGATCTCCGCCGCGGCCCAGGCAGAAGGGCAGATCCTCCAGCACCCGAGTCGACGGACCGACCCAATAGAACTCGTTGTCCCAGGTGGTGGTGACGGTGTCGGTAGTGGCACGGAAGGCGCAGGATCCTCCGGCATCGATGTAGAAGGCGACCCACACCTTTCCGGGGGGTGCCACACCGGTGTCGAAGGTCAGGTCGTGCTGCAGCAGCGGCAGCTGGCCGTCGGGGCCGTAGTCCAGCTCCAGGCCGGTATCGGTGACCGTGGGAACGCCGGAGCGCTCCGCCAACAAGATTCCGGGGGAACCGGCATCATCGCTGTAGAAACGCACCACCAATAGATCTCCATCCGCCCGGCAGGGCTCGTCCAGAGGATCTACCCGGTGGCCCCAGATGCGGATGCCGCCAATGGCCTCGTTGATGGCGATCTGATGGTGGGAGGCATCCACCGGCGACTCCGCCACCGTCTGCGTCGCGGAGGAGACGTAGAGGGAGGGCAAATCCGGCGTCTGGAACGGCTGGCGATAGAGATCGAAGCCACCGCAGCTCAGGCAACCGGTGCGGACACCGGAGTGGTCCGGCAGGCAATCGCAGGCGTCGCCGAAGCCATCGCCATCCGCATTCGCCTGATCCGGGTTCGGGGTGTCGTCGCAGTTGTCGCAGAAATTGCCGACATCGTCGCCATCGGTGTCGGTCTGGTCGGAGTTGCTGGCGTCGGGGCAGTTGTCACAGGCGTCGCCGAAGCCGTCGCTGTCGGTATCTTCCTGCCCGGGGTCGGCGTCGTCGGGGCAGATGTCGCAGGCGCTCCCGAGACCATCCCCGTCCGGGTCCTCTTGACCCGCATTGGCGTCCCCAGGACAGTTGTCGCACACCGTGCCCACCCCGTCGCCGTCGCCGTCCGCCTGATCCTGGTTGGTGTCCAGGGGGCAATTGTCGCAGGCGTCGCCGAGGCTGTCGCCGTCACCATTGGCCTGATCCGGGTTGGAGAAGAACTCGCAATTGTCGCAGGCGTTGCCCAGACCATCGCTGTCGGTGTCCTGCTGGGTGGTGTTGGGATCCTGTGGACAGTTGTCGCAAACATCGCCCACATCGTCGGCGTCACCGTCTTCCTGCCCGGGGTTGGAATCGCTGGGACAATTGTCGCAGAACACCCCGATGCCGTCGGTGTCGAAGTCGAAGCCTTCGGCGCAGTTGAGCTCGAAGGCACCGACGTCGCATACCGCTACCGAATCTCGGTTTCCGTCCTCCGGCCTCAAGCTCCCCCGTTGATCCTCCGTCAGCGCCTGGTCGGCGGTCATGGGATCCAGATCGCCGTCAGCAAAGCAGCCGGCGGGGTCGCCACCATCGGCGGCGGGACCAGTGGAGAAGATCGGATGAGTGGGCGTCTCGCCGCCCCAGGCTCCGAGAATGGCCAGCTGCGCCGACTGGCCGTAGTGGTCCGTCCCCGGCCGCGTCTCGGTGATCGTGCAGCCGAGGGTGTAGTGAATCACGTTGTACCCCAGGCTCTCCAACCCGAGGCCGTCACAATCCCAACCGTCGGGCAGGCAGAAGGGGGCATTGCAATAGTCTTCGTTGTCGCTGAGGATGGTGCCTTCCAGCTGCACGAAGCCCAGGGAATCGGTGTAGATCCCTCCGCCGTTGCCTTGGCCGCTCTCGTTCCAATCAGCGCGGTTGAAGGCGATGGTGGAGCTCTGCGCTACCACCCAAGCATTCTTGACGTAAATCCCGCCGCCGTGGCGGCTGGCGGAGTTGCCGGAGATGGTGGAGTTGACCAGGGTCACCTGACCACCTATGGCATGCAGGCCCCCACCATCGCCGGTGTTGGCCGCGCCAAATCCCACGATATTGCCTTCCACCAGGCTCCGGTGCAGATAGGTCGTGCCGCCTTCCACCAGCAGACCGGCGCCCGCGAAGTAGGGCGACCGATTGTTCCGCACCTCGGAGTCCACCAGACGCAGCTCACCACCGGTGACGTTGATCGCCACGGTGTCGCCGTCGCGGAACTCACAGCGCTCACAGAGCACGGTGCCATCCTGCACCACCAGTCCCACGTCCCCCTGGTCGTCGCCGGAAATGAAGACCGTGTCCCGGAAGGTGACGTCCACATCCACCTGCTGGGCGAAGAAGCCGGCAATGGCGGCGGTGGCGCGAGGCCGCAGCTCGAGGTTTTCGATCACCACCTCGATATTGGGACTCCAGGTGGTGAAGATCGCCTGGGTCAGAAAGATATCCCCGGTCACCGGCACCGGATCGCTACCGAGCCCGCGAATGGTGACGTCCTGTTGTAGCTCGAGAGTTCCGGTGTCCAACACCTGGTAGCTCATCCCCGCAGCCAGCGCCGGCAGCTCGATGGTATGGGGCGCTCCCGCCAAAGCGTTGGTCTCCTCGATGGCCGCCCGCAGCGTGCAGAGCCCACCGCTGGTGGCACACGAACCATCCCCCGGATGGGCATCCTGGATGTCGTCCGTAAAGTCCACCGTGAAGGTCGCCGCCGCCGCCGGCAACGCCCAGAACCCACCGAGGGTCACCAAGATCCAAACCGTCATCCAGCGCATGCTCATCTCGTACTCCTTCAATGGGACCCACTTGTTGGTTCCATATTTCTCAGTCACTTAGAACGATTCCACTCCAGTTCGACCTGTCCCGAACCGTTCCTAATACTCCTACCGGTACGAGGAGGGAGCGGGATCCGAGGATGGCCGTCTGCGGCCACCGCAGGACCCGACTCCCGACGTCCCGGAACCGACGGCCCCTGCTCCAGGGGAGGGAAAAATCAGGCCGGCGAGGAGGAGAGGCCTCACCGGCCCGTAAATGCAGAGTGCCTCTCGGCATCCGCTCCAGACTCTGAGTCAGCGGGCTCTCAGCTCTCTTCTCGATAGAGGGCCGAGTGCTCCGCTGCAGTCGTTTCCAGAAGCTCGACGAGCTTCCTCGAAGCTTCCACGCCGTTGAGGCCGGCGCGGGTCGACGAGACGCTCCAGCCCAGTTCCTGGGGTCCCGCGGAACCGTGGAGATAGATCGCAGTGCCCGAGCCGAAGCCTTGCTCGCCCGCCATGGCGGCGGCCACGAAGCCCGTCTCCACCACTTGCCGCCACAGCTCCAGGTATTGCTCGGAGGTCAGCGCCATCTCCTCCTCCCGATCGCCATCGGCGCTCTCCAACTCCACCCAGAGAGTCGCCTTGCCGCCCTGGCTCCGGAACCGTGCCGAGAGCGCCTCGTCCCGCCCCAGATCTTCCTGCTTGCGGAAGATCGCCAGCTCCGACGACTCCGCCAGCACCGTCTCGTCGCCGAAGGTGCGGTACCACCAAGCGCCGGAGTAATCCTGAGCCTCCGCGGTGGCCCCGGCGCCGGACTCCGCCGCTGCTCCTGCTCGGCTGGACTCCCGGCTCATCTCATCCGGACCTCCCCCGCCGCAGGCCCCCAGGCCCAGCAGCAAGGCCACCGCCAGCAGCGCTCCCATCCCGTGGTTCTTGCTCATCACGCGCTCCTTCCCGGCCTCAGATCAGCTCCAGGCCATCGAGGATCGCCTTCACCCCCGGGCTCTCCTCGTAGCCGTCGCCCATGATGGTGAAGGTGAATTTGTAGCCGTCGTGGTTGGTGATCATCAGCGTCTGATCCAGGCCGTTGTAGGTGTAGGAAGTGCGGGCCCAATCGATGCCGTTGATGGTCACGCTCTCCGCCGGCGTGCCGTCGTAGCTGCCGGCGAACTTCGAGATCAACTGCATCGGGTCGCCGCTGAAATTGCCGCCACCCTCGAACTTGAAGTAGACGCTTTCCTGGGAGGCGGTGCCGTCCTTGGAGACCGTCATCAGCCCCATGCGCTCGATGTCGTCCGCCGCCACCGACCACCCTTCCGGCAACACGGTCTTGAAGTACTTGGTCTCGATGGTGCCCTGGGCCTTGGCCGCCTGCACGCCGGAGCTCGAAGCAGCCTCGGGCGCACCAGAGGACGCAGAGTCGGCGGAGTCGGAAGCGGCGTTGGCGGCATTCGCACCGGCGTCGGTGGAACCACCACAGGCGGCGGTGAGCCCGAGGACGAGGCAAAGGGCACACCCGGTGACGAACGAGAGGAAGAACTGCTTGGACATCTTGAAGCTCCTGAGGTCAGACGCCGGAGAACACCGTGGAAGCGGCCTGAATCCGGCGCCGTTGAATCGTCTTGAATGACTTCTATACGCCTATTGAGCAAGGCCGATGCCACCCCCCGGAAGGCGCCCTGCAGCCCTGGTTTCGGGGGCTTGGGCGCCTCCGAAGCCCTCCTTCCTGTACCAACCGCGGGACGACCTGTGCCAGCCCCGGCACAACGCCTCCCGAAGGCTGTGGAATGAGGGCTATACTCGTCTTCTCATCGAAAAACCGCCCGCTGCGAGAAAGCTCCTTTCGAGAAACCCGTCATGCCCAACGTCGTCTTCGTCGCCCCCTTCTTCCTCCCCACCACCCTCCACTTCGTCGAGGTCACCGCCGACCTGCCGGGAGTGCGGCTGGGATTGCTCAGCCAGCAGTCCGTGGAAACGCTGCCGCCGCGGCTGCGGGCCAAGATCGACGCCCACTGGCGGGTCGACCAGGCGCTGGATCTGCAACAGCTTCTGGACGGCGTGCGCCAGCTGGGGCGCCGCATGGGCGGCACGGTGGATCGGTTGCTGGGGGCTTTGGAGCAACTCCAAGTGCCCCTGGCTCAGGTGCGGGAGACGCTGGGCATCGAGGGCATGAACGTCGAGACCGCCCACAACTTCCGCGACAAGGCGCGCATGAAGACCGTGCTGCGGGATCACGACCTCCCCTGCGCCCGCCATCGTCTGGTGGCCAGTACCGCCGAGGCCCGCGCCTTCGCCGAGGAGACCGGCTTTCCGCTGGTGGTCAAGCCGCCGGACGGTGCCGGGGCCAAGGCCACTTTCCGAGTGGACGACATGGCCTCGCTGGATCAATCCCTCCAGCTCCTGCGCCCGAGCCCGGGGCGCGAGATGCTGCTGGAGGAATTCATCACCGGCACCGAACACTCCTTCGAGACCATCTGCATCGGCGGCGAGCCGGTGTGGCGCTCCATGACCCACTACCAGCCCACCCCGCTGGAGGTGCTGCGCAACCCGTGGATCCAATGGTGCGTGCTGCTGCCCCGGGAGGGGGTCACGGAGGAATACGCCGACATCCGCGAAGCCAGCGCCCGCTCCCTCGCCGCTCTGGGACTGCAGACCGGCCTCACTCACCTCGAATGGTTTCGCCGCGGCGATGGCTCCATCGCCATCTCCGAGGTCGCCGCCCGGCCACCGGGAGCTCAGATCACCACCCTCATCTCCCATGCCCACGAGAGCGATTTCCGCCGCGCTTGGGCACACCTCATGGTCTATGACGAGCTACGCTTCCCGGAGCGCCGCTGGGCCACCGGCGCCGCCTTCCTGCGCGGCCAGGGCCGCGGCAAGGTGCGTTCCGTAGAAGGATTGGAGGCCGCCCAGCGAGAGCTCGGCGACCTGGTGATCGAAACCCGGCTCCCCCAACCCGGCCAGCCCCAGGGCAGCGGCTACGAGGGCGAGGGCTACGTCATCCTGCGCCACCAGAACACGAAGACCGTCGCGGAAGCCTTGATGCGACTGGTCAGCCTAGTGCGAGTGCGCTTAGGTTGATGGAATAGTGCTGATCCCCGGAGTCCCACCATGAAAGTGCTCTTCTTTTCCCCCGGATTCCCCGCCGAGATGCCCCGCTTCGTGCGCGGCCTCAAACAGGCCGGGGCCACCGTACTGGGCGTCGGCGACCAGCCCGAGGGGGCGTTGCCGGAGGTTGCCCGCCATCATCTGGACGCCTATCTGCGGGTCTCCAACCTGTGGGATGAGGCGGCCTTGCTGGAGCAGCTCCGCCAATGGCTGCGGCCGGTGGGAGGGGTCGACCGCATCGAATGCCTGTGGGAGCCGGGGATGTTGCTTTGCGCCAGCCTGCGGGAGGCCTTCGGGCTGCCCGGCATGTCGGTGGCCCAGACCGTCCTCTTCCGCGACAAAGAGAAAATGAAGCAGGCCCTCGACGCCGCCGGCGTGCGCACCCCCCACCACGCCAGCGCCACCACCGAGGCCGAGGTGCGGGAAGCGGCGGAGCGCATCGGCTATCCCCTCATCGTCAAGCCCATCGCCGGCGCCGGCAGCGCCGACACCTACCGCCTCGATGACCCCGAAGATCTGGAGCGGGTGCTGCCCCAAATCCGCCACGTCCCGGAGGTCAGCGTCGAGGAATATATCGACGCCCGAGAGCTCACCTTCGACACCATCTGCGCCGGCGGCGAGATCCTCTTCCGCAACATGGCCTGGTATCGCCCCAACGTGCTCATCGGACGCTCCCTGCAATGGGTCAGCCCCCAAACCATGAACCTCAAGGACCTCCGCCGGCCCGAGCTGGCGGCGGGGCATCGGCTGGGGGAAGCGGTGCTCCAAGCCCTGGGCTTCCGCACCGGCTTCACCCACATGGAGTGGTTCCTCAAGAGCGACGGCGAAGCGGTCTTCGGCGAGATCGGCGCCCGGCCGCCGGGAGCTCGCTCGGTGGACGTGATGAACTACACCTGCGACACCGACGTCTACCGCGGCTGGGGCGAAGCTTTGATCCACGGCCGCCTGGCCC
>JAXHTF010000114.1 GCA_034211275.1 Acidobacteriota bacterium | reverse complement strand
CAGCCGGCGGTGCCTGGGTAGCCCGGGGATTGGATCCCCGGGCGGAGGTGCTGGAGCCTCCAACGCTCCCTACGCGCTCCACCACCACTCCAACCACTCCGTCATGCCCGTGAAGACGGGCATCCACGCGGCGATGAAGTGGCAGTGTTTTCTACAGGCACCAACCTTCCAGCACCGCCAGCCCGCGTAGCCGGCCCTGCCACGAGCACGCAGGCGTGGACCCCCGCGTCCGCGGGGGTGACGGTGGGGTGGTTGGGGCGGCGGTGGAGGTAGGGGGCGAGTTCGTAGCCGAGGCGCACCCGGAGCCGGCTAGGAAGCCGGCGCTCCCAGGGGGGCGGAGCGACGCTGGAGCGTTGAGCCATGGTTGCGCTCCCAGGAGGGCGGAACGAGAATGAGAAAAAGAGGCTTGTCACGTGTCGATGCTTCGGGTATAGTCGAAATGAAGGCGGCGACAGCGCCGAGGAAAACACCATGAGCCCCACCACCAACACTCCCGACTCCCGCCGCTACGCGGCCATGTTCGCCGCCCTTGGGCACGAGGCGCGGGTGGAGGTGTTGCGGTTGTTGTTGGCGGCGCATCCGGTGGGAATGGTGGCGGGGGAGATCCAGCAGGAATTGGAGATCCCGGCGTCGACCTTGTCGCACCATTTGGATGCGCTGCACCGGGAGGGGCTGGTGGAGCAGAGCCGGGAGGGGCGGTTCTTGCGATATACCGCGGGATCCCAGGCGCTGCAGTCGCTGCTGGACTTCCTCTACGCCGAATGCTGCACTCGCCGGCCGGACGGGCAGGAAGTGGTGCAGATCTCGCTACCAAAGAAGCGGTAGCAGACTCTCTCTGACTCGATATCTCTCCGACAGAAAGGAGCCGATCATGAAGCCCACGAGCTGATCCCGCCAATCTTTACGCCAACAATTCGATATTTCTAGAAACGCAGAGAGCTATCCAAGGAGAACGATCATGAGCAACTTGACTTCTGAATCCCAGCCTGGCGAATCCCAGACTCCCGCTTCCAATTCCGTAAGCACCGGCCCCCAGGTCTCCGCCGGGGAAGCGTGCCTCAAGGTCCACGTGTCCCTCAACGTCAACGACGTCCAGCGCTCGGTGGAGTTTTACCGGGCCTTCTTCGGCGCCGAGCCGGTGAAGCAGTACCCGGGCTACGCCAAATTCGACGTCGCCGAGCCGCCGCTCAATCTGGCGTTGAACGAGCATCCGGTGAAGGAACCGGGAGCTCTCAACCATCTGGGAGTCCAGGTGCCGTCGTCGCAGGTGGTGAAGGACGCCATCCAGCGGTTGGAGGCGGCGGGGTTGATGACTCTGGAGGAAGAGGGGGTGGATTGCTGCCATGCCCTCCAGGACAAAGTGTGGGCGCAGGATCCCGACGGCTACCGATGGGAGGTCTTCGCCGTTCTCGACGGCGACACCGGCCCAGCCTGCGATAGCTCGGCTTCCAAAGCTGCCGCGGGCACCGCCTGCTGCGTTTGAGGGTGGAAGTCTGCAGGCCGCCGGGTGTTCTTTGAGACGCCCGGCGGCCTGAGTCGTTGGATCAAGAGACGCTGCTCGGGCTCGGAGCACCCGACGATGCCGGCATCGTGGGGTAGAGTTCGGGGCATATGAGCGACGAGAGCGTGGATCTGCTGAGCGAGCTGAACCCGAGCCAGCGGGCGGCGGTGGAGGCGTTGGAGGGGCCGCAGCTGGTGATCGCCGGGGCCGGTAGCGGCAAGACCCGGACGCTGGTCTATCGGGTCGCCCACCTGGTGCAACGGGGGGTGGCGCCGGAGTCGATTCTGCTCCTCACCTTCACCCGCAAGGCCGCCAGCGAGATGCTGCGGCGGGCGGCGGGGGTGCTGGACGAGCGCTGTGCCCGAGTCGCCGGCGGCACGTTTCACGGCTTTGCCAATCAGGTGCTGCGGCGCCACGGGCAGCGGGTAGGCTTTGGCTCCGGCTTCACCATCCTCGACCGCGCCGACTCCGGGGATTTGATCGGCCTGCTGCGCTCCCAGGCGGGACTGGACCGCCGGGACCGCCGCTTCCCGCGCAAGATGACCATCCTCGACATCTTCTCCAAACGGGTCAACACCCACCGCTCGCTGGAGCAGATTCTGGACGAGGAGTACCCTCAATTCGCCGAGGAGCTGGACGAGCTGGAGGCGCTGAGCAAGGCCTACGCCGAGCGCAAGAAGCAGCAGAATGTGCTCGATTACGACGATCTGCTGGTCTATCTGCGCCAGCTGCTGCGGGACCATGAGGGGGTGCGGCGGCAGCTCTCCGCCACCTACCGCTACATCATGGTGGACGAGTATCAGGACACCAACCGGCTGCAGGCCCACATCGCGGCGCTGCTGGCCACCGGGCACCAGAATCTGATGGTGGTGGGGGACGACGCCCAGAGCATCTATTCCTTCCGCGGCGCCCACTACCGCAACATCTTGGATTTCCCCAAGATCTTCCCCGAAGCGAAGGTCACGGTGCTGGAGCAGAATTACCGCAGCAGCCAGCCGATCCTCGATCTGGCCAACGCGGTGTTGGAGAGCGCCGAGGAGAAGTATTCGAAAAGCCTGTTCACCGAGGTGGAGGGGCTGGCGCGGCCGCGCTTCGTACGCGCGCCGGACGACCACGCCCAGGCCCGCTACATTTGCCGGCGGGTGCTCGAGCTGCGGGAGGAGGGGGTACCCCTGGGGGAGATCGCCGTGCTCTCCCGGGCGGCCTGGCACAGCAACTCGCTGGAGGTGGAGCTCAACAACGCCAACATCCCGTTCCGCAAATTCGGCGGTCTGCGCTTTGTGGAGGCGGCCCACGTCAAGGACGTCTCGGCGCTCTTGCGGCTGAGCGTCAATCCGCTGGACGACTCCGCCTGGTTCCGGGTGCTCCAGCTCTTCGAAGGGGTCGGCCCCACCACCGCCCGCAAGGTGGCGGCGGCGGTGGCGGAGAACCGAGGGGATTGGTCCATCCTGGAGGACGAGAGCTTCGCCCGGCTACGCTACGGCCAGGACTTGGCGCGGCTGCGCAAGGTCTTGGACGCGCTGGTGGACACGACCCTCAGCGTCGACGAGCGGGTGGCGGCAGCGGTGCAGTATTACCGGCCGCTGCTCAAGCGCAATTACGACGACGCCCGCCGCCGGCAGGGAGATTTGGAGTCGCTGCAGGTAATCTCGGAACGCTACCGCAGCGTCGAGCGCTTCCTCACCGACATCGCCCTCGATCCGCCGGAGGTGGCCCGCCGGGACGGCCCCAGCGATCCGGAGGACGAGTGGCTGACGGTGTCGACGGTGCATTCCGCCAAGGGCCTGGAATGGCATAGCGTCTTCGTGCTCAATCTCAGCCACGGCCAGTTCCCTAGCCATCGCTCGCTGGACAATGAGGCGTCCTACGAAGAAGAGCGCCGCCTCTTCTACGTCGCCGTCACCCGCGCCAAGCAGAATCTCTATCTCCTCCACCCGGAGCAAACCACCGGCCGCGGCTCGTGGAATAGCTGGAGCGGTGAGCTCGGCGAGGTCAGCGGCCTGATCACCGAGATCCGCAACCTCGATCAGCTGGTGGACGAAGAAGTCTTCACCCTCGCCGAGCCGGAGGAACGCTGGTCCGACGGGCCGGGGCCGGCTTCCGATCAGGAGTTGCTCTCGCGGCTGGATGACTTTTTCGGAGACTGAGAGAGGGACCCTCCGATTCAGCAAGGGCCGTAGGGCCCGTCCGGTCGGGAGTCGGGTCCTGCGGGTGGCGCAGACGCCATCCTCGGAACCCGACCCCTTCCTCATACCGGTGTTGGTTGGATCGGCAGTTGGGGAGGAATCGGCCGTAGGTGGAGCCGCTACGGGAACCAGCAACAGTTCGCTGGCTCCCACGCTCCAGCGTGGGAGCACAGGGGAGACGCTCCAGCGTCGGGGGCGGGGGCTTGGTCCGGACGATGGTGTGCCCCGCTGGAGCGGGGCTTCGGCGTTAGCGCTCAGTGGACAGCTGTCGGTTCCCACGCTGGAGCGTGGGAACCAGCAAAGTCCCGCGAGGGAGTAAGGATCCGTAGGGTGGGCGCCAGCCCACCAACCGGCAAGGGCTCTAATGCCCACCCATCAACCGCGTCCAGTCTTCCAGGGAGCGGATCTTCAGATAGTGGTTGTGGCGCAGCTCGTCGCCGATGGTGGAGGTTTCCTGGGGGCCGTAGTGGTGGCCGGGGTAGAGGATGGTGTCGGAGGGGAGCTTGGCGAGCTTGCCGGTGAGAGTGTGGTACATCGCCTCCGGGTCGCCGCCGGGAAGGTCCACCCGGCCGCAGCCGCGCACGAAGAGGGTGTCGCCGGCCACCAGGCGGTTGCCGATGAGGAAGCATTGACTGCCGGGGGTGTGGCCGGGGGTGTGGAGGAAGCGGATTTCCACCGAGCCCAGCTGGGTGGTGTCGCTGTCGTCGACCTTGCGCAGGTCGCTGTCGCTGACTTCCGTGACCTTCTTCAGCCCGTCGGCCTCGTGCTTGTTGACATAGATGGGCACCGAGACCTGCTCCAACATCTCCTGTAGCCCCTCCACCTTGAGCCCGAAGAGGCTGCCGCCGACGTGATCCGGGTGGTAGTGGGTGACCAGAGCGCCGACGATCTTGTAGTCGTCCTCCTGAGCGATCTTGATCAAGCCACTGACGTCCCAGGCGGGGTCGACGATCATCGCCTCGCGGCTCTCGGGGTCGCCGATCAAGTACATGAAGTTGCGCATTTGCCCCGCGGCGGGGTTGACCCGGGCGACCTGTTCCCCGGCGAGCAATTGGCGAAAGTAGAGCTCTTCGGCCATCGATCTCTCCTCGGTCCTCAGCTTGCAGTGCTGCGATGAATTCGTGCCGCACCCATCATAACGGCAGCGGGCTCCATCGGCGTCGATAGAGTCTCGGCATTCGATATTGGGACAGAATCGTCGGTTTTTTGGCTAGCGCAAGAGGGCAGCGGTGGCCGGCGTCCACATCGTGGGCACGGATCGGCCGCGGCGGTGGCTTCGGGCGAGGAAGATGCGGTCTGCGTTGGATTTGGGGGGCTGCCAACAATGTGGGCGGTCGGGGCGTTCGGGGGGCTGAGGAGTCGTTGGTGGGTTTCTAGGCGCTCTGCCGGAAGAATCTGGAAGTAGAAGCTAAGTGTTTGCGGATCAAAGATTTGAGGGGACTCCTGTGGATTGGGGCGATGGCCCGCCGAAGCGGGCGGCGTTTCGGAAGGCTGGCACGGGAAGTGCTCTAGGGGGTTTGCACGCGGCGATGACCGCACCGAAGCCGGAGCGGACATCCCCATTCTTCGATTGCATCTATCTCAAGGAGAGACGATCATGACCGTACGCAAACTCTTTCTCAGCCTTTGCCTAGCTTTGACCCTGGCCACTGTCGGCTTCGCGATGCCGGCGACTGCCCAGGGCGCCTGCATTGACTTCGAGCCGCCGCCCTTCCCCCTCGGGACGCTCTATGGCAACCCCGCCGGGGACGTTCCGGGGGACTTTGTCTTCAACGCCATGGGCATCGACGCCTACGTGCAGAAGATTCTCTATGGCGGTGGCGGTAGCGGCTTCAACGTCGCCTACATCGACAACGCGCCGCCGTGGTTGGGGCCGACCCAGAGTCTGCGCTTCAACAATATCGACATGATCTTCGACTTCAGCAATTGGGGTAGCCTGCCCACCACCGTGGTCTTCGACTATGTCGACCTGGGCGGCATCGAGAATCTGTCGGTCAACGGCAGCGCGGTGTTCATCGGCGATATCTGGGCCGCTCCGGCGATGCTCGGCGGCGTCAACGTCAACGTCAGCCAGGTCGCCATTCCGGGGGGCTTCACCGGTCGGGTCAAGCTCTCCGGCAACATCAAGTACTTCCGGGTCGGTGGCCAGGAGTTCTGGATCGACGACCTCTGCGGCTATCCCTGAGCCTGTCCCTGAAGCGGCGTGCCGCTTCTCGACTCAGTCTCCTCTGCCCCCGCGTGGCCTTCGTGGCTGCGCGGGGGCTCTCCTCGTTGTGGGGCCTCTTTGGGGGCCTCAGCTGCCGGCGGTGGCCAGGGCAGGGGCCGGCAGAGCGTTGCGCACGTCTTCCGGCACCAGCTCCAGGGCGGCGGTGATCACTTCCGGGCCGGCGCCGGGGCGGTGGGCGTTCTCGCTCAAGTGGCGGCGCCAGGCTTTGGCACCGGGGCATTGGGTGAAGAGGCCGAGGATGTGGCGGGTGAGGTGGTTGAGCGGTTGGCCTTGGGAGACCCAGCGCTCGACGTAGGGGAGGAAGGCCTCCACGACTTCGGCGCGGGTGGGCGGGGGCGTCGCTTCGCCGAAGAGACTGGAGTCGGCGAGAACCCATTCGTAGGGATCGTCGTAGGCGGCCCGGCCCACCATCACGGCGTCGACGTGGCGCAGGTGCTCGCGAGTTGCCTCGAGGGTGAGGATGCCGCCGTTGATCTCGATCTGGAGATGCGGGCGCTCGGCCTTGAGGCGGTAGACGTCCTCGTAGCGCAGCGGCGGGACGGTGCGGTTCTCCTTCGGGCTCAGACCCTGAAGCCAGGCCTTGCGGGCGTGGACGGAGAAGCGGTCGGCGCCGGCCTCGCTGACCCCGTCGACGAAGCGCAGCATGTCCTCGTAGCGGTCCAAGTCGTCGACGCCAATGCGGTGTTTGACCGTCACCGGCAGATCCACCGCGCTGCGCATGGCTTCGACGGCTCGGGCGACGCGATCTGGCTCGGCCATCAGGCAGGCGCCGAAGCGGCCCTGCTGCACGCGGTCGCTGGGACAGCCGACGTTGAGGTTGACCTCGTCATAGCCCCAGTCTCGAGCGATGCGGGCGCACTCGGCGAGCTCCCCCGGATCCTCCCCACCCAGCTGCAACGCCAGCGGATGCTCCGCCGCATCGAAGCCCAACAGGTAGTCCCGATCCCCATGGATCACCGCCCCGGTGGTCACCATCTCGGTGTAGAGCAGCGTCCGCCGGGTGATGCAGCGCAGGAAGAACCGGAAATGCCGGTCCGTGCGATCCATCATCGGTGCCACGCTCAGTGGGTAGCGGTGGGCTCGGGACTTAGTCATCGTTCTTCCAGCGGGCGAATCAGGGCCCGTGCAGCTCCATCAGCTGATTGGCGAACTCGCGGCAGGCGCGGTCGGGGTCGAAGCGGGCGCGGGTCTTGAGGAATTCTTCGACCTCGTCGCCGCCCAATGCGTCGACGAGCTTCAAGGTGTAGTAGCGGACATCCTCGTCCTCCTCCTTGTAGCGCTCGATGAGCACCGGCACCGCTTCTTCGGCGCCCAGCCAGGTGAGAGCCTCCACCACGTGGACGCGGTGATTCTCGTCCGGGAGCTGGCGGAGCAGCTCGAGGAGGGGCTGGATGGCTTCAGGCGAGCCGGAGAGGCCGATGCGGCGCAGCTCCGACTCCCGTTCGCCCACAAGGGTCGGGCTGAGACCGGCGATGGACGCCTCCAGGGCCGGGTTCGGTGGAGCCTGGAAGAAGCGGCGGTTGAGGCGGGCGATGAGCTCCTGGGAGGCCTCGACCATGAAGATGTTGAAGGCTTCGGTGTTCTCGTCCCGGGCGCCCATGCCGCCGTTGAAGCGGGCGATGATGTTGTGCACCCGCAGGGGGACGGTCTCCTTCACCCCCTCGCCCTCCACCGTCAGGGTCACGTGGAGATGGGTGTAGTAGAGGATGGGGCCGAAGGGGATGGGGCGGGTCGCCAGGAAGAGGTCGTCGATGCGGCCGCTGACGGTCCAATCGGGGGAGTCCCCCTCCGCCCGGCCCAGCCCCATGGATCGGCCCTCCCAGGTCAGGCCGTCGGTGAGGAGCTGACCGACGTCGAGGTTCGCCGGCAGGGTGTTCTGGGGCACCCGCTTGACCAGCCGCCGCACCACCAGTCCAGAGGTGTCGAAGTCGACCTGCAGCGGCTCGAAGCGGACGCTGGGGGCCTGGGCGGTGTCGAAGACCGGGGCGGTGATGCGGTTGGTCTCCGTGCGTCCGAGCTCCAGGTTGACCTCCGCCAGGGGTTTGGCGGCCTGGACGGGGAGGGCAATGCCGACGAGCAGGACGAAGGTGAGGGCGAAAAGACAGTAGGTCGAAGCTCTCATGGGGATGCGGTCTCCTTTCGACGGTTTCCTTTCGATGGGCGCCTCAGTGTCGGGCTGTTAGCAGCCCGTGGTGAAAGTCGAGCCGCGCTACGAGCGGCCCTTTTCCACCGAATCTTCGTTCGAAAACCTCGCCGATACCCGCATCGCCTGCGGTTTTCCGGCCTTGATTCGGCGAAAAATTGCTCGCTCTCGCTGGCGTCTGACTTTCACCACGGGCTGCTAGTGGGAAGCCAGCGCTTCCACCGCCTCCTCGGTGCCGTCCAGCAGGGGCTGGGCGGAGAGGGGGGAGCCCACCGCCTGGCGCATCCACAGATCCGGGGTCAGCCGACCGATGCGGGTGATGCGCTCGAATTCCGGTCCCAGAGGTCCGTCGAGGCCGGCGAAGTGGCGCTCGATCTGGTAGGCGATGAGGTGGCCCAGGGGGTAGTCGGGGGTGTAGAGGGCGCCGTCCACCATGTGTGAGTAGACCGCCAGCAGGGTCTGATCGCGAATGCCGAAGACGTCGGCGAAGTAGCGGTTCCAGACGTCCTGGGCGATCTCCAGCACCGCTTGGCGCATCTCCGCCGGGGTGGCGTCGGGGTGTTCGTACATCCAGTGCCAGACGGCCATGTCCACCAGCGCCACGCCGGCGATCTCGCGGGTGTTCCAGAAGGTGTCCAGGGCCACCAGATGCTCGGCGTCGGGATCGCCGGCGTCGAGGCCCAGCAGCTCCAGGTCGCGGTTCTGGAAGACGAAGGCCAGGGCTTCGGTGAAGGCGGTATTGGGCACGCCCTGGAGCAGGGTGTGGTCGATGGCGGCGATGGAGAAGACCTGCTCGACGTTGTGCCCCAGCTCGTGGACGGCGATGTTATAGCCCTTGTAGTCCATGCCCCCTTCGCCGATGCGGGTGCGCAGATGGGCATTGTCGTCGGGGCGGGCCGGGCCGAAGGCGTGGCCGGCGCCGCGGGAGGGCTCCACCACGATGCGCTCGGCGAGGAAGGCGGCGCGGTCCTCGGGGAAGCCGAGCTCGTCCAGGATGCGTGGTAAATCGGCGGCGAAGGCGTCGGCGGAGGGGTAGCGGGCGCGGGTGAGCTCACTCAGCTCGTCCTCGTCCCGGCCGCCGCCGGGGACGAAGCCGTTGTACCAGATGTCGAAGGGCTCGAGCGGCCGGCCCAGGCGCTGGGCGGCGAGCTCGCCGACGCTCTGGCCTAGGGGCGAGGAGAGAATGGACTCGAAGAGCTGGCGCACCCGCTCCTCGGGGATCTCCCGGTCGACGTTGAAGCGGCGGGCCATGTGGCTCGGGTTGTCCGCATCGTGGGCGTCGACCTGACGCTGAGCGCGGAAGATCTCCAGCCAGTGCTGGTAGCGGGTGTCGGGCTCGCGGCTTGGGTCGGCGGCGGGGGCATTCTCAGCTTCCGGAGCCGGTGCCACCACGCCGGTGGCGGGGGTCCAGTCGAGGCGCGGCTCGTCGATCACCGCCGCCGGAATCTCTTGGGCGACGATCTTCTCGAAGACCTGCTGGATCAGCCGCTGCTTGGGCAAGCCCTCGGCATCGGCGTAGCGCGCCTTGAGCTCGTCCCGCAGGCCCCAATGGCTGATCAATCGCAGGCCTTCCGGGAAGAGGCGCTGGCCGTCCTCGGTGAGCACGTGGTGCAGGTGCAGGTTGTAGCCGTTGATGTAGGAGTCGGCGTCGGCCATGGCTCCCGCCACCGCCTGTTGGGCGGCGGCCGGTACGCGGGTGGAGAAGACGTCGGTGAGGCGCTCCTGGGCCCAACGTTCGCGGCTCCACTCAGCGCCCTGGGACCGGCGCTCGTCGAGGCTCGAATGGGGGAAGTTGAGCAGCACCACGAAGGCGATTTTGTTGGCGAAGAGGTCGTCCACCACGTGGGCGGCGGGGCTGTAGCCTCCGAGCCGGCGATCCACCGGCAGCAGGGGGCCGATCTCCAGGTCGACGCCCCGGCGCAGGTCCCGCACCAGCGAGGTCATGTAGCCGTCGAGGCGCTCCATGGCGAATTCCAGACGCTGGAAGGTGAGGTCCAGGGTCTCGCCTCGGGGGATGAACTCCTGCTGGACAAATGCCCTGAAGGCTTCTCCATCGCCGTCCTCCGGGCGCCACAGGGCGGCGGCCTGCTCGACGCCGCGGCGGATGCGCTCCGCTTCTTCGGGATGCATTTCGAGCAGCGCTTCCTGGGCCTGGCCGACCACCGCGTCGCTCAAGCTCGACGTGCTGTCCATGGAGGGGCCATCCATGGCGCGGGAGGGAAGAGCCGTCGCCAGCATCAGGCCACCGAGGAGCAGACAGAGAAAGGACCGAAGGGACGAGCGGCGGAGCTGCGGGGGCAGCGCAGGGCGAGGAATCGGTGGCATGGCTGGAGGTCTCCTGATCTCATCATCGGTTCGTCATCGGGAGCTTGTGGGAAGACCGGCAGGCTCGCGGAGCTCCGCCGAACCGCTCTATTTTACGCTCTTTCCCGGCGGGCGGTGGGCGGTCCGCTCAGGAGCCCCGCTCCCAGGGGATTAGCAAGATCGGTGCCTTCCTCGGCGGAACTACCGGCCAAGCGGGGAGCGAGTGCTATGCTTCCCGGCGATGAACGCTGCAGTTTGGGGTGAGCCCGGAGGTCGCAGAGAGCAGAGCGCGGAGGCTCGGCACTGGCTTCAGCGCGGGCTTCGGTGTTGGTCTCGAAGAGTGCTTCCGCGGGAGAGGCTCGCAGGCCGGAGGAGGCCGATCTGCAGATGGCTCGGTCTGCTGGTCTTGTCGCTGGTGCCGATGTCGCTGGTGCCGATGTCGCTGGTGCCGATTGCGCTGGTGCCGCAGGCGTCGGCGGCGGAGCTCCGAGGCAAGGTCGAGCTCTACGAGAAGGGCAACAAGCGGCTGGACTCCGCTGAGGTCACCAACGCCGTGGTCTTCTTCCAGCCGAAATCGCCGGTGCCGTTGAGGCCTCCGAAGCAGCCTTTGGACATGATCACCGAGGACAAGCAGTTCGAGCCGCGGGTGCTGCCGATCATCCAGGGGAGCACGGTACAATTCCCCAATCGCGATCCGATTCTGCACAACGTTTTCTCGGTTTCTCCGGGAAACGCCTTCGATCTCGGGTTCTATAAGCAGGGCGAGGGCAAGGGCTGGCGATTCGAAAAGACCGGCCTGGTGCGGGTCTATTGCAACGTTCACTACGACATGGTGGCTTACGTCTTGGTGTTGGATACCCCTTACTTCGTCTCTCCGGAGGCTGACGGCTCGTTCCGGCTGACCGGCCTGCCGGAAGGCCCCGGCCGCTTGACGGTTTGGCAGGAGCGGGCGCGGCCCTGGAGCCGGCAGATCTCGGTACCCAACGCCAGCGGGCTGAACATCGCTCTGCCGTTGATTCGGCCGCGGGTTCCGAAGCACACCAACAAGCTGGGCAAACCCTATCCTGGAGGTGGTCGTGGCCGACGCTACTAAACGTCGCCTGGGCGTTTCGCTGGGCGCCAAGGTCTTCCTCATCTCCGCTCTGTTGATCCTGGTCGCCGTCGCCGGCGCCATCGCGGTGATCTTCTTCCGCAGCACGCAGATCGCCGACCGCGCCGTCGACCGCTCCCTGGCCAGCAGCCGTTCGGTGCAGGTGGACTATCAGAGCCAGCAGGTGGAGGTGTTGCAGGCCATTTCCGAGGCGTTCTCCCGCAACTCCACCTTCATGGGCTACATCGTCGAGGCCACCGGCGGTGGCCTCATCGGCGAAGCCAGCGTCGACCGCGGCTCGATCCTCGATCTGCTGGAGGATCGCCGGCAGGATCTGCGCGAGGATCTGCGCTTCGACTTCGCCATCGTCATTGATCCCTACGGTCAGGTGGTGGCCCGCACCGATGATCCCGGAGCCTCCGGCGAGGACCTATCCGCCCAGCCGCTGCTGGCGGAGGCGATGGTGGAGGGCGGCTACGGTTCCGGCCTGTGGCGGGAGCAGGGGGCGCTCTACCAGGCGGTGGTGGTGCCTCTGGTACAGGTCTTCGATCTCTATGGCTATCTGCTGGTGGCGGACCGCATCGGCGACGACCTGGCGCGGGATATCAAGCGCATCAGCGGCACCGACATCGTCTTCTTGACCACCCTCGACGAGGGCTTTGCGGTGCAGGCCTCGACCCTCGACGCAGCGCTGTCGGATCGCCTGGTGGAGGCGCTGCAGTCGGATCCGGCGTTGCTCCAACGGGTGCTCCAGGAGGGCCAGGCGGAACCGGATTATGAGCTTCAGCTGGACGGTAGCCGGCGCGCCTACGTCACGCCGCTACGGGACGCCGAGGGCAACACCGTCGGCGCCACCGTCGGTTTGGTGAGCCTGGACGCCGAGCTCGCCGGGTATCGCCAGATCCAGCGCGAGGTGTTGATCGCCGGGGGCATCGCCTTGCTCCTCGCCATGATCCTCTCGTGGCTGCTCTCCCGGCGCACCCTGCGGCCTCTGCGGGAGCTGGCTTCGGCGGCGGAGGGGGCGGCCCAGGGGGATTACGATCGCCGCATCGAGGGCCACGGCTCGGACGAGGTGGGGCGACTGTCCGCCGCCTTCGATTCCCTGCTCAGCGATCTGCGGGAGAAGCGCGACATCGAGGGCTACGTGCAGGATCTTTCCCGGCACTTGCCCGGGCCCGGTGAGAAGGCTCCGGTGGTGGAGCCGGAGACCATGGACGTGGTGCTCTTGGGGCTCGAGCTGCGCCGCTTCGCCCAGCCGAGCCTGTCGCGGCAACCCAAGGCAACCCTCGATGCCCTGGCTCAGGAGCTGCGGCGCCTGGCTTCGGTGGTCGCCGCCCACCGGGGCAAGATCGACGGGGTGGCCGGCCATCGGGCGCTGGTGCTCTTCGAAGGAGAGGGCCGGGCGCTGCGGGCCATCGCTGCGGCGTCGGAGATCGTGCGCAAGCTGGGCGCCGGCCGCGACGCCTTCGAGGAAGCCGAGCCGCCGGCGGTGGCCATGACCACCGGCCAGGTGGTGGTGGGCTCGGTAGTGTGGGGCGAGGCTCCCTCTCAGGCGGTGGTGGGACTGCCCATGCAGCAGCTGGAGGGGCTGATCCGGGAAGCGACCCCCGGCGACATCTTGATTTCCGGCGCCCTGCGGCGCCTGCTGGACGATAGCTTCCAGCAGGCGGGGGTGCAGCCCGCCGCCAGCGCCGGCATCTTGAGCACTCAGCAGCTTTTCGCCCTCAGCGCGGAGCAGGCGGGCAAGGTGGCGGTGCCCCACGCCCCCACCTCGGCTCTGCGTACGGTAACCCCGGAACCCTCCGGCCGCACCCTCTCCGAGCTCGGTCCGGGAGCGGTGCTGGGCGGCCGCTTCGAGATCCTCTCGGTGCTCGGCGCCGGCGGCATGGGGGTGGTGTACAAGGCCCGCGACCGGGAGCTCGACGATCTGGTGGCGGTGAAGACCTTGAAGCCCGGCCCGCTGGTGGATCGGGAGTCGTTGGAGCGCCTGAAGAGCGAGCTGAAGCTGGCGCGGCGCATCACCCATCCCAACGTGTTGCGCACCTTCGACTTCGGCGAGGTGGACGGTATCGCCTTCATCTCCATGGAGTATGTGCGCGGCCTGACCCTGCGCTATCTGCTGGAGCAGACCGGCAGCCTGCCGTATTCGGCGGCGCTACGCCTGGCGCGGCAGCTGTGCGCCGGTCTGCAGGCGGCCCACGGCGTCGGCGTGCTGCACCGCGACATCAAGCCGGAGAACTTGATCATCGACAACGCCGGCAACGCCAAGCTCATGGACTTTGGCATCGCCCGCCCCATCCAGCGCTCGGAGCCGGGCCAGACGGCGCCGGGGTCGGTGCTCGGTACACCGCACTACCTTTCCCCGGAGCAGCTCCAAGGGCAGGAGCCCGACGGCCGCGCCGACATCTACTCCTGCGGCGTGGTGTTCTACGAGATGTTCACCGGCGAGCTGCCGTTCTCCGGCTCCTCGCCCATGGAGATCGCTGTCGCCCACATCCGCGAGGAGCCGGAGCCTCCGTCTCAGCATTGGGCGGAGATTCCGCCGGAGCTGGAGAAGCTGATCCTGCGTTGTCTGGCCAAGCAGCCGGCGAGCCGCTTCCCCTCTGCCGGCCAGCTGTTGGCGGGGCTCCAAGGGCTGCGAGCCTGATCGCATCGGCCCCGTGGCCGGGCCGTAACGACACTTGGCAGCGCCGGCGCAAGAAATGTCCGCCTCGGGGGTTACACCCTCTGTGGAGGAACGCGACGGCCGCTGCCCCGATACCCACGACCCGGATCACGAGATCCTCGCCCGCGTCGCCGCTGGCGAGGTGGAGCTCTTCGCTCAGCTGGTGGAGCGCCACCAAGGGCGCTTGCTGCGCCTCTGCCAGCGCCTGTTGGGCAACGCCGAGGAAGCTCAGGAGGCAGCCCAGGAGACCTTCCTCAAGGCCTACCGCAAGGCCGGCGGCTACCGCCCCCGGGGCAAGGTCTACACCTGGCTCTATCGCATCGCCACCAACCACTGCCTGAATCAGCTCCGTCGCCGGCGCATCGTGCGCTTCCTCAGTCTCGGCCAGATGGGCGGTGCAGCGGGGGATGACGACGAGGACCGGGAGTTCGACCCGCCCCACGGCGCCGCCGACCCGGAGCAGGCCCTGGTGAGCCGCCGCCGCTGGCTCGACACCCGCCGCGCCATCGACCGGCTGCCGCCGGGGCAGCGCTCGGTGTTGGTGCTGGCGAAATTCGAGGGCCTGAGCTACCGCCAGATCGCCGAGGTGTTGGAGATTACCGAGGGAGCGGTGGAGAGCCGGTTGTTCCGGGCCATGCGCAATCTGGAAGCGGCGCAGGAAACCGCGGCGCAGGAAAGTACCGGCTAGTGGGTTCCACGGAAGGAGAAACGAAGATGGATCAGGCCACCGAACGACAGTTGATGCGCTGGCTGCACGGCGAGCTGACGCCCGCCGAGGTCGCGGTCTTCGAGCGCCGGCTGGAAGAGGAGCCGGAGCTGGCGGACCGCTACCATCGTTTGCGGGAGGTGTGGGGAGGGCTGGAGCCGCCGCCGGAGCCTCCGGTGCCGGCGGGCTTCTCCCACCGAGTGATGGCGGCGGTGGCGAGCGTCGAATCGTCCACGGCGAGCTGGGGGGCGCTGCGTCCGCAGTGGGCCGCGGTGGCCTTGGTGCTGGGTCTGACCCTGGGTGTGGGGGCGGGGCTGACGCTGCCGGAGACGCCGGCGGTGGAGCCGCCGACGGAAGAGGTATTGGAGGCTGGGATTGGGGACACCTGGCCCTGGCCGGAGCCGGCGGGGAGCCTGGCGGATGAGTATTGGCGGGCCCTAGACGAGATGAACGGGGATCGAGCCTACGGCGGGGAGACGTTGTGATGAAACGCTCCGTGCTGGTCTTGGTGCTGCTGGTTTCGGTGGGGATGAACGCCGGCATTCTGGCGACCCTGCTCCTCGACCGTTGGCGGACTCCGGAGCCGCCGGCATCGCAGAGGGCTCAACCGGAGCGGGCTCGGCCGCAGGGGGCTCCTCCAAAGGGATCCCCAACGCAGGGGCTCCCACCGCAGGAGACTGTGCCTCAGCAGACTGTGCCTCAGGAGACTGTGCCTCAGCAGACTGTGCCTCAGGGTGCCCAGCCCGAAGGCGCGGTAGGTGGATTGGTGGATCGGCTGGTTCAGCGGCTGGGCCTCGAAGGCGAGGTGGCGGAGCGGTTTCGGGAGCTCCAATTCGACCTCTATCAACAAATGCGGGGCAACCGGCGCCGGGCGATGCAGGTGCAGTTTCGGCTGCGCCGCGAGCTAGCCGGGGATCAGCCCGACGGGGAGGTGCTGCGGGTCTTGGTGGAGGACTCCGGTCGTCTCCACGCCGAGCGCCAGGAGTTGTTGGTGCGGGCGATTCTGAAATCCCGGGAGATTCTCGACCGCCAGCAGCAGCGGGAGTATCAGAATTTCCTCAGTCTGTTGGGGCGGCACCTGGAGCGCCGGCGCAACGCTCCCCAGCGAGAGCAGATGCGGCGGCGAATGCTCCAGCGACGCAACTCTAACGGCTCTCCGTGATCCCCGCTGGCGCCGCCTCGGCTGGGGCGGTGCGGGGAAGGCACACCTCGAAGACGGCGCCGGGGCCATCGCCGTCCACCACTTGCACCGTGCCCCGATGGTGCTCCACCACCCAGCGCACGACGCTCAGGCCCAGGCCGCCGACAGACGTAGCAGGAGCAGTGCCCGTGGGGCAATCGGCCTGGCCGTCGCCGTTGGCGTTGCCGTTGGCGTTGCCGTTGCCCGGCCTCGCCGGACTGCGGTAGAAGCGGTCGAAGATGCGCGTGCGGTCCTCCGGAGCCACTCCGGGGCCCTGGTCCGACACCCGCAGCCGGGCCTGCCGGTCGTCGGCACTGAGCTCCAGCCGCACCCGCCCGCCGGCGGGGGAGTGGTGGAGGGCGTTGTCCAGCAGATTGACCAGCACCAGCCGTAGCCGGTCGCGCTCGCCGGGGATCACCACGTCGGGCTCGATGGCGGACTCCAAAGTCACCTCGTTCTCCTGCGCCAGGGTGGCCAGGGACGCCAGCGCCGCCGCCGCCTCGGCGGAGAGATCCACCGGCGTGGTGGGAGCGGCGGTCTCGTGGTCCGGCGACTCCCGGGCGAGGGTCAGCAGACCCTCCACGGTGCGTTGCACGCGATCGATCTCCAGAAGGCAGCCGGCGGCCAGCTCCTGGTATTCGTCCGGGCTCCGTTCCTTGCGCAGCGCCACCTCGATGCCGGTGCGCAGGATGCTCACCGGTGTGCGCAGCTCGTGGGAGGCGTCGGCGGTGAAGCGGCGCATGCGCTCGACGCTCTCCTGCAGACGGTCGAGGAGGGCGTTGAACTCCCGCCGCAGCTCGGAGATCTCGCGGATGCTGACGCCGGTATCCAGCCGCTGGGTGAGGTTGCGGCTGTCCATGCCTCGAATGGCGCGGATCAGCTGGTCCACCGGCCGCACTACTCCCGCTGCCAGCAGCTGGCCGCCGGCGGCGGAGAGGGGCACCACCAGCAGGAGGGTGAGGATCAGCGACAGCCGCAGATTCTCCATGGTGCTGCTGAGCAGGTCCTCGGAGCCCACCGCCTCGACCCAGGCGCTGCCGCGATCCCAGGTCGGATGGCGAACCACCGCCATGAAGCTGCCGTCGTCGAGGCGGTAGGTTTCCAGCTCTCCTTCGTCCACGGTGGAGACCTCGGGGACGGGTAGATCCGGTGCCCCCGGAGTTTGGGCCACGATGCGACCGTCCTCGATCAGCCGCAGCCATACCGGAATGGGGGTGTGTCCGCTGAGGGCCTCGAGCTCCGGAAAGTCCAGGCGGCCGGTGGCGGAGTAATAGCCGGCGAGGCTTTCGGCCTCGGCGTAGAGCAGCAGAGAGAGCTCCTGGCGGGCGGTGCGCAGGCCGATGAGGATGATGATCAGGGCGGAAACCGCGTAGAGCACTAGGGCGATGGCCACGAACCAAAGAATGATCCGGGTGCGCAGCCGCTGGGGGCCCACGGACAGCTTCATGATGCGGTCTCCGCAGCCGCGTCGTCCGGCGGGCGCAGGGTATAGCCGGTGCCGATGACGGTTTGGATCAGCCGCGGTCCGCCCTCCGCTTCCAGCTTGCGCCGCAGCCGGGCCAGGATCACTTCGATGACGTTGGTGCGCGCCTCGTAGCCGCGGTCCCACACGCTCTCGGCGATGCGCTCGCGGCTCAGCACCACCCCGGGATGGAGCAGAAAGAATTCCAGCAGGGCGAATTCCCGTGGGGTCAGATCGAGCTTGTGCCCGTCCCGCCAGGCCAGGTGCTGGGCCCGGTCCAGCACCACTCCCCATTCCTCCAGGGTGTCGGACTGGGGAGGCAGGCGGCGGCGCAGCAGGCTCCGCACCCGCGCCAGCAGCTCCTCGAAGGCGAAGGGCTTGGTGAGGTAGTCGTCGGCACCGGCGTCGAGGCCGTGGACCTTGTTTTCCACCGCGTCCCGGGCGGTGAGGATGAGCACCGGCGTCGCCAAGCCTTCGCTGCGCCAGGTTCGCAGGAGGTCGAGCCCCGAGGCGTCCGGGAGCATCAGGTCGAGGATCAGCAGATCGTATTCCGCCTCCTCCACCAGCTGCTGGGCTTCCGCTCCGGTGCCCGCCAGGTCGACGCTGTAGCTTTCTTCCCGCAGACCCCGCATCAGGTGCCGGGCGAGGGATTTCTCGTCTTCTACTACCAAGAGCCGCATGGCGGCAGGATATCAGTCTGCGGAAGGAGCTCGGCGCTCGAAGCGGCTCCGTCGCTGCACCGGGCAGGTACGGCTTCCTCCGCCGGCGGAGACGATTTGTAGCTGCTGGTTCATGCTCTGTTCAGCTGGCCTGGCTAGGGTGGTCTCGACGAGGACTTGCCGCTCCTCGGCCCAAAGCTCGGGAGATCGTCTTCCTCGGGCTCGGAGCGGCGCAACCTGGAGGAACTTGTATGAGCTCCGCTTCGAAAGCCCTCACGTTTCTGCTGACTGCTTTGACCGTTACCCTTTGCCTCGCTGCACCTACTGCCGAGGCGAAGGAAGTTCTGACTTTCGAGCCCGAATCCACCGAGATCACCTTCCAGTTGGGCGCCACCGGCCACGACGTCGAGGGCACCCTCTACCTGCGGGAAGGGGAGCTGGTCCTGGACCCGGAGAGCGGCGAAGCCGCCGGCCGGCTGGTGCTCGACGCCCTTCGTACCGAGACCGGCAACGGCAGCCGCGACAAGACCATGCACAAGAAGGTGCTGGAGAGCGACCGCCATCCCCTGATCACGTTCGATGCGGAGAGCTTCGAAGGCGCCCTCGACGCGGGGGGCGAGAGCGAGATCCAGCTCCACGGCGTCGTGCGGCTACTGGGACAGCCCCACGCCGTCACCCTGCCGACCCGCATCACCGTCGACGGCGACCGCTTCCAGGGCAGCACCAGCTTCCCCGTGCCCTACGTTCAGTGGGGCCTCCACGACCCGAGCCTCTTCGTGCTGCGGGTCGCCAAGGAAGTCCAGGTCGACGTGGCGGCCCAAGGCAGTGCGGCCCATGTCTCGGAGCAGCCGTGAGCGAGCTCGCCGCGCCGCCCTGGAGCGGTGAACGGGTGCGGGTCTTCCCCTTGGCTCCCCTCTTTCCCCGGACAGCGCCGGAGAGCCGCGGGGAGAGCGCCTCCCGGCGACCCGGAGACCGCTCCCGCTTCCTCTCCGACGAGGATTACGCCTACCTGCTCGACGGCTACCGTTCCTTGCTGCCGGCGGGGCCGGAGGTCCAAGAGCATCTGCGGGGGGTGATCGCCGACACGGTGGCTCATCCCGGGAGCCTGGTACGGGCACAGTTGGTCTTCGCCCTGCTGCAGGCTCACGGCCACGACCCCCAGGCCGCCCGGGAAGTAGCGGTGGCGGTGGAGTATTTCCACACCGCTTCGTTGATCTTCGACGACATGCCCGCCATGGACGACGCGGCGGAGCGTCGGGGCCATCCCTGTCCCCACCGGGTCTATGGCGAGGCGGCGGCGACCCTCGGAGCCCTGGGTTTCATCACCCGCGCCTATGCCTTGTTGTGGCGGGCGCTGGGGGAGCTGCCGCCGGAACGGTCTCAGCCGGCGGCGGAGCTGGTGGGCCGGTGTCTGGGAGTGGCGGGAATCCTCAACGGCCAGTCCCTGGATCTGCACTACCGCGGCGGCGGTGAAGATGCCGTGCTGGCGGTGGCGGAGGGCAAGACCGTGTCGTTGATTCGCCTGACGCTGATGCTGCCGGCGCTCATCGTCGGTACTGCGCCGGCGACGCTGCGGCGGCTGGACCGGCTGTCGACGGTCTGGGGTCTGGCCTACCAGGCGGTCGATGATTTCAAGGACGCTCTGATGAGCGGCAGCGAGACCGGCAAGTCCCCCCGCCGGGACGGTGCCCTGGGGCGCCCCAACCTGCCCGGGGAAATCGGCCGGGCAGCCGCGCTGGAGCGCCTCGATCAGCTGCTGGCGGAAGGGGAGGAGCTCCTCGGCTCCTTCGTCCAAGAGCCGGCCTGGGAATCTCTCGATGAGATCCAGGATCTTCTCCACGAAGAGCAGGCCCGCATCCGCCGGCGGATCGCGGCCCTCGAATCCAACTGCAGCTGCAACGTCGAGAGCTGTGCCTGAGGCCTTCCATGGGTGACGGAAAGAGCGCCACCGCTACGCCTCTCCCCGGTGCGGAGGAGGTGCTGGTGCACAGCCTGACCTGGCTGGTGGTGGCCAACGGCATCGGCCTGCTACTGGCCAGCCTGCTGCTGGCGCCACAGCTGGGGGAGCTGCTGGGGCCCTTCGGCTACGGCCGCTGGGTGCCCCTGCACCTGGACCTGCACCTCTACGGCTGGTGCAGCCTGCCGCTGGTGGGGCTGCTCTTCCGCGCTGTTCTGGCGCCGGACTTCCCCCGACGGTGGGCGGCGGCGGCGGTCGGTCTGTGGTCGGCGGTGCTCGCCTTCACAGCCGTTTGGTGGCTGATGGGAGGCTCCAGCGGCAAGCTCTTCGCCGAGTGGTGGGGACCGCCGCGGCTCTTCTTCCCCCTTGCCCTGGTGTTTCTGGAGGGGGTGCTGGTGGCGGGCTTCTGGCAGCGCCTGCGGCGGCGGGCCCAGTGGGGTGAGGAGGGCGAGGGGCGCGAGCCGGTGAGCCGGTTGGTAGCCCAGGGAGCTCTGTTGGTGGTGCTGGCGGCGGTGCCCGGGGCGATCTTCCTGGCCACCGGCAGCGATGTCTACCCGCCGATCAATCCGGACAGCGGCGGTGCCACCGGAGCGGCGCTGGTGGGGAGCACCCTAGGCATCGTGACGGCCTTCTGGGCACTGCCGTGGCTGCTGGGGCTCGAGGCTTCTGACGGCGGCACCGCCGGGCGCCGCACCGGCTGGCTGCTGATCCTGCACTTCGCCGTCTTCGCCCTGCTCGATCACGGCGACACTTCCAACCACGACCCGTTGCAGATCGCCGCCCTGGCCAGCCTGGCGGTTTGGCCGCCGCTGGTGGCCTATCGGCTGCGGCCGTTTTCCTGGTCCGCCACCGCCCGCCGTTGGCTGGGAGCCATGGCGGTGTGGTCGGTGCTGCTGGTGGCCACCGGAGTGCTCGGCTTTCTCCCCGGCGTGCTGGAGCGCTGGAAGTTCACCAACGCGCTGGTGGCTCACGCCCACATCGCCATGGCCGGCCTGGTGACCTGCTGGATGGTGGTGATCCTCGAATCCCTGAACCGGGGCTCCCGCCTGCACCGGGTCTTCGCCGACCCGGCGCGCTTCTGGGCCTGGCAGCTGGGCTGCGGACTCTATGTCACCGCCATGCTCGTGCTGGGGACTCTGGAAGGCTTCGACCCGGGTTTGGTGATGCGGGCAGAAGCTCTGTCTCAGACCTTCTACGGGTTGCGCTGGGGGGCGGGGGCGCTGATGTTGTGGGCCTCGGTGGGATGGCTGACGACGGCTTCGAAGGCCCTCCGGCGGGTGTCCGAGACTTCTACCCAGCCGGCCGCCCAGGGCTCCCAGGAGGAGACCCGGTGCGATGCTTCGGCCCCTGCGGCAGGCTATGAGGAGGCCGCTTGAAATGACCTTCCCTCGGCGCACGTGGGCGCGAGCCTACTGCCTCTTGGCGGGCCTCTGCGACGCCTCCACCGGTCTGTTGTTGGTCGCCCTGCCGGCGCCCACCCTCGCCCTGATGAGAATCCCCCGGGCTCCGGTGGAGCTGGTCTGGCTGCAGTGGATCGGTGTCTTCGTCGGCGCCGTGGGGCTGGCCTATCTCTATCCCTTCGTCCTCGGATCCGAGGGGCGGGACGAACGCCTGAAGACGGTGCTGGAGATCACCGCCGGCGTGCGCCTGGCGGTGGGGGTTTTCGTGCTCTGGGCCGTGGGCTCGGGGCGGCTGCCCGCCCCTTGGCTGTCGGTGGCGGCGACGGATCTGCTCCTGGCCGCGGTTCAGCTGTGGCTGCTGTGGGCGGGAACGCTATCCGGGAAGGAGCGAGGGTGAGGCGCGCACAGTCCCAAGCCGCGGAATCCGCCTCGACACTCTGGCGGGATGCCCGGGCTCTGCTGGCGGTGGTGGCGACGTACGTCTACTTCCTGCTGTGGGCTCAGTTTGGCTTCCTCGAGCACCTGCAGCGAGCCTTGGATAGCGGCCAGGTGCAGGTGGCCATGGGGGCCATGGGAGTAGCCGGTCTGCTCACCAGCCTTACCGCCGCAGCGGCCCTCCGGCACCATCCGCCGCGGCGCTTCCTCGGCGGCTCCTTCGTCGCCTGCGCCGCCAGTGCCCTGCTGGCCTTGGC
>JAXHTF010000113.1 GCA_034211275.1 Acidobacteriota bacterium | reverse complement strand
GACCACCTGGGGAGCCCGAGAGTCCTGACCAACGGCCTCGGCACCGTCACCGGCAAGCACCACTACTACCCCTACGGCACCGAGTACGCCCCGGGCCAGGACGACGAGCAGGAGTACAAATACACCGGCCACCAGCGGGACACCCACGGGCTCTCAGACTACATGCGGGGGCGGACCTGTGCGTTCCCGCTGCAGCGGTTCATGAGCGTGGATCCGGGGAGGGATGGGTGGAATTTGTATGCGTATGGAGGATCGAACCCGCTTCGCTATGTCGATCCTAGTGGACGCGTGATCGCTTCGAGCTATAACTTGGCATCGGCCTTCCGGAGTGCCGTAGCATTGGCTCCCAAAGCCGGGCCTCCTGCGGTTTTTGCAGCGAGCTACGGTGCCACCCGCGCTGTTGCCAGCAACCTTGAGGCGGGTCCTGGCATCACGGTGGATGATGTCTTCCAGGAGATGTTTCTAACCGCTCTAGGAGACACAGAGATCGTAGATCCCTCCGAGACGATGGGCGGTGTCTCTAGCGAGGATCTTGGAGGGACACCGCTGGCGGCTGGTGGTAGTTCTGGTGGTGGAGACGACGGTGGGGATGGGGAAGACTCCAACCGCCCATTACTTGGACAGAATCCGCGATTCTCTAACACAAGGACCAACACCGATCTACCAGGTGGTCGAGCAGCAGCAAGGAGTATTTTCAGGAATCAGACCCGTGGTCAACCCATCGAGTCTCAACCCATGAGTAATGGCGGCGTCCGCCAAAGGGCCCCAGACGGCACACAGCTAAGGATGAATCCTGATGGCAGCACTCGGCTCGATCTACCTGGGCGTGGCCCGGTAGGAAGAGAGACAATTCACTTTTCTCCCACGCAGTAGAACCTAGATAAAGCACCGCATGACAACATCCTTTGATCATAGATCTAGCCTTTCGGATCGTGAGCTTTCCCTTCTTCGAACTGTCGGCACTCGGGGCTGGAGCGGGCTGGCGAGCCAAAGGGGTAGGCTCCGACCGAGCCCGGGGCGCGGTCCAGAGTTTTTCTCCACAGGTAGCTTATGTCTGTCCGGAGATAGCCCTATCCTGATTGGTGCGGAAGCCAGGCTCACTTCGATCCGAACCGAGGTCTTTCGCATAGCCATCTTCAACCTGCCTCAAGATCGCCGAAGCCTCTTTCGGCCGCCGCTCAAGAACTTGGAGCAGGGGCCTCTCGCAGAGCTAGCAAAGGTTCTCGGTGGACATATCGAAGAGATTCTCGTTCTCTCCGTAGAGGATTTCCCCCTGGGGTCGAAGAAATGGCTCCTCGACGAGGGGGTTCTCTTTAGGAGAGGAGCTCGTCGACTCTTGGTGACGACGTCGAGAGATCTACCGCTGGACATCGATCTGACCACGAATGCGAGAGCTATACAGAGTTATCTTCGGCGTGTTGTCAGTGCCCGTTGTGTCTTCCACCGTTGAGAGGTTGTCGCTGACAACCCAGCACCTCTGTGTAGTCACCGACCCTTCCTTCCCAAGAGCCAGCTGGGCGTTCAGCACTGCTGTTCTACAAACCTCAAGAAACTTGATTCCAGAGACCCTTGCGCTATTGGGTGCGTGGGAGAAATCACCGGGAATTGCCAAAGAGCCAGTCTCTAGCCCGGATGATTCATTCAGATCGCATGACAAGAGGGGCAGGCCAGACGTCACAGCGAGACCAGGCATTCTTTATCCGCCTCCAAGGGGTAGAAGCAGGCTTTCGCCACCGGCTGCTAGATCCTCCCTACCGCCCCAACAGCTGTTCCACCCGCGCCACCACCATCTCCAACGCCACGCGGTTCTCACCGCCTTCGGGGATGATGACGTCGGCCCAGCGTTTGGAGGGCTCGACGAATTCTAGGTGCATGGGGCGGACGGTGGATTCGTATTGGGAGAGGACGTCGCTCATGTGGCGGCCGCGTTCGGAGAGGTCGCGGCGGAGGCGGCGGATGAGGCGGATGTCGGCGTCGGTGTCGACGAAGATCTTGAAGTCCAGGAGCTTGCGCAGCTCCGGTTCGACGAAGAGCAGGATGCCCTCCACCAAGACGACGGCTCGGGGGTCGACGCGGCGGGTTTCGGGACTCCGCCGATGGTGGACGAAGTCGTAGAGAGGGCTCTCCACCGCCTTTCCCTCCCGCAACGCCCGCACGTGCTCGATCATCAGCGGATAGTCGATGGAGGCTGGGTGATCGAAGTTGTAATTCAGGGGGCCGTCGGGACTCTCCCACTCGATGTCGCGGTAGTAGTTGTCCTGGGCCAGGAAGGCGATGCGGTGGCGGCCGGCTGCGTCTAGCACGGCGCGGGCGACGGTGGTTTTGCCGGAGCCGGTGCCGCCGGCGACGCCGAGAATCACTGGGTGCATGGGCCGAGTATATGGCCCCCAAGCCCCTTGCGGGTGGCCTCAGCGGTGACAACAGGATTCGAGGAGCGGCCGACTCCAGATGCGGCTTCGAGGTTCGTCGGGCTCAGCGCTGGCAGCCGGGGCAGTAGAAGGTGCTGCGATTCGATTGCACGATGCGTTTGAGGGTCCGGCCACAGCGGCGGCAGGGGTCTCCTTCGCGGCCGTAGACTTCCAGAGAGACTTGGAAATAGCCCGCCTGGCCATCGGCGTCGGCGAAGTCGTTGAGAGTGGTGCCGCCCTCGGTGATGGCGTTGGCGAGGACTTCCCGGACTGCTTCCGCCAGCCGCTGCCAACGGGCGCTGGAGATGCGGGCGACGGAGCGCCGAGGGTGGATGCCGGCGCGATGCAGGGCCTCGGCGGCGTAAATATTGCCGACTCCGACCACCACGCCGGCGTCCATGAGGAAGGTCTTCACCGGGCCCCGCCGCCCCACCGCGGCTTGTTCGAGGGTTTCGCCGGAGAACTCGTCTTCCAGCGGCTCCACGCCGAGATGAACGAATCGACGGTGGCGGGGGAGCTGCGCCGTGGGCAGGGCGAAGGCTTGGCCGAAGCGTCGCGGATCCCTCAGCCTCAGGCGGCGGCCCGAGCTTAGATGCCAGGCCAGGTGCTCGTGGGGCTCCACCGGCGCGTCGCCGTCCACCAGGGTCAGGCGCCCGCTCATGCCCAGATGAATCACCAACGTCGAGCCCTGAGAGAGATGAATCAGCAAGTACTTGGAGCGCCGGCCGAGGGAGAGCACCGTGCGGTCGGCGGTGAGCTGGTGGAGGGTGGCCGGATCGAGGGGCTCCCGCAGCGCCGGTGCCCGCACCTCGACACGGTCGATGTGCTCCCCTCGCAGCCTAGGCTCGAGGCTCCGGCGCAGGACTTCCACTTCGGGTAGCTCGGGCATGGCGCTGATGATACGCCAGCGATGAGGTGAGCGGAGAGTCCAGAGGCACTCCTTCACCAGGCGGTAATTTAGCGGTAATTTTGCCGGTGAGAGCTTGACGGTAATCGGGCGTAAGGCGTAAACTAGGCGGCATCATGAAAAGCATCGCCCTACAGCCTACGCTGCCGCTCTTCCCCACCGAGGCTCCCCTCGGGCGTCCCAATCCCGATGCCGAGGCCGTGCGCTGCCGCGCCGGCGTCGAGCACCACGAGCTGCGGATCCGCACCATCCTCAATCGTTGCACCAGCAGCCGCATGCCCTTCGGCTGGACCATCAACCCTTACCGTGGCTGCGAGTTCGGCTGCACCTACTGCTATGCCCGCTACACTCACAGCTTCTTCGATCTAGACCGCTGGCAGGATTTCGAGCAGCGGATCTACGTCAAACAGAGGGCAGCGGAGGTGCTGCGGCGACAGCTGCGCAAGTCCGACTTCCGCGGCAGCTCCATCGCCATCGGCACCGCCACCGATCCCTATCAGCCGGCGGAGCACCACTATCGGGTCACCCGTTCATTGCTGGAGGTTTTCCAGGAGGTCGAGGGGCTGAGCCTGTCCATCACCACCAAATCTCCCCTGGTGACGCGGGACCTCGATCTGCTGGAGGCCCTGGACGCCCATCACTCGATTCAGGTCCACCTCACCATCACCACCGCCGACCCGGTGTTGGCGCGGCGCATCGAATGCCACGCGCCGGATCCCCGGGCGCGCTTCCGGGCGCTCCGGCAGCTGACGGACCGCGGCATCGAGACCCACGTCTATTGCATGCCCCTGATGCCCGGCATCAACGACAGCACCGAAGCTTTGGAACCGCTCTTCGAGCAGGCCCGGGATCTGGGGGCCACCGACATCGTGGCCAGTCCTCTCTTCCTGCGCTCCAACGCCCGCAGTCGTTTCTTCCCCTGGTTGGAAGAGGAGTTTCCGCATCTGCTGCGGCGGTATCGTCGGCTCTACGGCTGGCGGGACTATCTGCGGCAGGGGGACAAAGACATCCTCATGGCCCCCTTCCGCCAGCTCAAGCTCAAGCACGGCTTCCCCCGCCCCGTGGCCGGTCGTGGCTGACAGCGGCGGCGCTCGCAGCTCCTCCCGCCCCCGCCGCAGTCCTCGGCAGCCTCTGCAGTCCGACGAGAGTCGCCACGATTCGTGGCTGCTGGACGGCTTCGCCCTGGGACCGTTGGCTTGGGTGACCCGCTCAGTGAAGGATGGAAGAGCGGGGGAGAGGTGTGCGGAGACCGTCAGACACGCCGTTAGACAGGGCGAGCCAGGCTGGAGACCAAAGCCGCCAGCGCGCCGTCGGGGTCGGTGCTCTCGCCTTTGAGCAGCATTTCGGTCTCTAGAACCCGCCAGGGCAGCACGCTGAGCACCGCGTCCGGCAGCCGGGAGGCGGCCAGGTAGGCGCGGTGTAGGCGGTAGGGGTGGAGGCCGCCGAGAGGATTCTTTCCCGGTACTGAGAGCTGCTGCTGGAGCGCCGGCGCATGGCGGCTCTTGAACCGGTTGTAATTCTTTTCCCCCGGGGGAACCCGGGCCACCCGCATCATGGAGCGCACCGCCAGCAGCTGGCGGCAAAACCCTGCGAAGAGGGCGAAGAAGGAGAGGCGGGTGGCCATGGGGTCTTCCGCCGCCGCCAGGTAGCGCCGCAGCCGGTCCGTGGCCTCCCGAGGGCGGCCGGCGCCGATGGCGTCGAGGATTTGCCAGACGTCCTCCTCGCCGCGGTCGAGGATGGTGTCCTGCACCAGCTGCTTGTCGATACGCCCACCCTTGGCGGTGGTCGCCAGCTTGCGGTACTCAGCGGCGAAGCGGGCGGTGGTCTCCGAGCGCACCGAGGCGTCGCCCCAATCCGAGCTCTGGCGCAAGGTGCGGCGGGCCAGCTCCTGCTGGCCGTCGCGGGTGATGGCGACACCGGTTTGGCGGTGCAGCTCGGCGGCGAGCTCGTCGAGGCCTTCGAAGCCGCCCTGTTTGGTGGCGGTGACGGAGGCCAGGGCGATCACCGCCTTCTGCTGGGTCAGCGCCTTGACCACCGGGTGATCCTTGGCCACGCCCCGTTCCGCCAGCACTAGACAGTGGCCCTCCGGCAGACCGTCGTGGACGACCTCGGAGAGCTGGGCCAGCTCTCCCTCCGCCCAGCCCGTCAGGCCGCTGGAACGAGCCGCCTCGAGGAGCTCCGCGAGCTGCTGCCGCAGCTTGGCGATCTGTTTCTTGGTGCGGGCGCGCTTGCGGCCTCCCCCCTTCTTGGCGCCGGCCAGAACCCAATCCGGGAGCCGATCCAGAAGATCTCCGGCATCGCCGTCGGCGACTTTCAGGTCGAAGAGATGGAGGGCCTGGAGCAGGCGGGATGCGGCCTGACGGCCGGACCCCGAAAGGGATTCGTCTGGCGGCGGGGCCGGCAGCCCCTTCTCCGCCTGGTCGATGAGGGCCGCCGCCGACTCGCGGTCCGCCAGCACGGCGCTGTCCACCACCAGGATGACTTTGGCGGGGTCGAAGAGGGAGAAGGTGCGCAGGTCGTCGAGGACACTGGACAGCCGTTCCGGATGCCGGCGCTCTTCGACCTCGCAGCCTGCCACCTTCGCCACTGCCTCGGCGATGCGCCGCGCCGCCGGTTCCGAGACCACCAGATCGCCGTGCACCAAATACACGGGGCGCGGGTTTTGACGTCCGAGGTCGTCGATCAGCTGGTCGAGGGGAGAGGGCATGGTCGTTGGAAGCGTCGCGTGTGTTCGAGGGGCAGAACTAGAGGAGAGTGTCCTCGCCGGAGAGGGCTTCCTCGTCCTGTGGCGCCTCCTGATGATAGCCGCCCCAAACCGGCGAGGGCTGGACTCCCAGCTCCTCCGCTGAGAGACGCTCTTCCTCGAAGTCCAGCTCCACCGAGCTCCAGGCTCCACAGCGGGAACAGCGATCCTGCCATTCCGCGTAGCTGGCGGAGCAGCGGCTGCACCGGTACTCGGAGGTGGAGAGGCCGCTGAGGCGGGCACTCGTCAGGTGTTCCTCGAGTGCCGAGGGGAGCTCTCCCAGGCGTTGGTGGATGCGCGCCAGAAGAAAGTGGAAGGTGGGGGAGGCACCGATGCGTTCGCGCACGCTGTCCAGCACCTTGAGGGCCTCCCGGTGCATCTCCAGGCGGTAGTAGAGGCGGCCCAGGAAGAAGCGTGGGAGAAGCTCGTTGCGACTGTCTCCGATGAGGCTCCACAAGGTTTCGATGGCGCGGGCGGGCTCGGCACGGTCGATGAAGAAGTCTTCTAAGCGTTGCAGGAAGACGGGGCTGCCGGTGTGCCGAAAACCGCGACTCCACACCGCCATCGCGCCGTCGGGATCCTCCGAGAAGCGCCGGGCCTCGCCGAGCATGATGGCGGCAGGAATGAATCGGGGCTCCCGATCCAGGAGCTGCTCGAAGATCTCCGCGGCCTCGTCGTAGCGATCCTCTTCCAGGCATCCGACGCCGCGCTGATACTCCAGCCCCAGGCGTACCTCCTCCTCCGCGTCGAGGTCTGGAGATAGGGGGCCGAGGAGCTGCTCGATCCGCTCCTGGAGCTCACCGGCTTCCTGCCAGCGGCCCGCCTCCATGGCCTCGTTACGGCGCCGCCGCAAAACTCGCAGGCCCAGGCCGGGGAATTCCCGCAGCAGCCGGTTGCGTATCTCCGCCGCCACCTGGCTTTGTCCCTGAGCCTCGTAGTCCTCCGCCAAGCGATAGAACACCGCGACGCTTTGGGGATAGAGCACCGAGGCCCGCAGATGCTGATCTACCGCCTCGTCCACCCGCCCCGCCTGGCGGAGCACTTCGCCGTAGCGCAGCAGCACTTGGAAAGCCTGAGGCCGCTCGGCGAGCACCGCCTCCAGCTCTTCGGCGGCTCGGCGCCATTGGTGGTCCGTCTGATAATCCACCGCCCGCTGGAAGGCGCGGTCCAGGCTCTCGTCGTGGCGGGCGGCGCGCCGCTCGGAGCGTAGCGCCAGGTCCCGCCGCAGACTGTCGATCAGCAGAAGGGTGGCGATGGGGACGAAGCTGGCGAGGAAGATCGCCAACAGCAAGGTGTAGAGGGGGATCGAGAGGTCTGCGCCGAGGTGTACCGGCGAACGCAGAAGCTCGGCATTGAGTTGGGCCAGATGGATGGCGCCAACCAAGAGCAGGGCGCCGATGAGGATGCCGAAAAAGGTCCGAACCTTCATACTCCGCCTCGCGGGACGCCGCAGTGTGCGGCGTCCGTGGATGGTTACGTCGTGACCCCGCCCCGGCGTTCGCTGGCGAAGCTGGGGTCGGGTTTACGACCGGAGCCGGCGATCAGAGGAGACTTAGCCCTCTTCTTCGAGCAGGCCCTTTTCTGCCAGCTCCTGATACTCAACCCGGTACTCAGCCCAGGGCACGACCTTGAGTCGTGGAAGCCCAATGGGCTTGCCGGAGTAAAGACAGACTCCGTAGCTACCGTCCTCAATACGCTGCAAAGCGCTCTCGATTTTGCGTAGCTGTTGGCGCTCAGAGTCCGAGAGCGAAAAATTGAGCTCTCGGTTGTAGGCGAAATTCGCGCGGTCGACCAGATCTTCGCTGGCTTCCTCGACGCTCGATTGCCCGGCGCGGAGGTCATGCTGGTAGAGGGCTTGGATCTTTTTGCGCTCTTCCAAGAGGCGCTCGCGAAGGTCCTCTATCTCCTCCGTGGTCAGACCGCTGTCTTGCGCTTGGCTCACTTCGGGCACGATGACATCTCCTCAGGACGTGTTCGATAGGCTGCTGAGGGTCTTATAACTGGCGCCGATGGTAGTTTATTCCGAGCTGAATGGAAAGCGCCCGGTAGATCTGCTCGTAGAGCACCAGCCGCGCTAGCTCGTGGCCCAGGGTCATGGGACCGAAGGAGATCACCTCGCGGCTGGCCTCCAGAACCTCTGGAGCCAACCCCAGATCGGAGCCGATGAGGAAGGTCACCGGGTGGGGCCAGTCGTGGCGGATCCGCGTCATCATCTTCGCCAGCTTTTCCGAGCTGCGGCTCCGCCCGCGGCTGTCCAGGGAGATGATCCAGGAGGGATCCGGCGCTGTCGCCAGGAGCTTTTCTCCCTCGGCGCTGCGGCGGTTCTCGTCGTCGCCGGAGAGCTTCACTTTTACCGGCCGGTCGTGCACTGGCACGTGGCGCGCGATGCGCTTGCGGTAGTCCTCGCACAGGGCTTGCCAGGGCCCCCGCTGGTGGCGACCGGCCCAGAGGATGTGGAATTCGCGGGACACAGAGGGGGGGCGTCTGGGCTCAGCCGACGGCGGCCTGCTCATCGTCGTGGTCCGGACTGTGAGCGAGATACTTCAGCCATTCTTCTTCGAAGCTGAGGGAGCGCAGGTCGCGCATGCGGTCGAGGAAGACGATGCCGTTGAGGTGGTCGTATTCGTGTTGGATGATGCGTGCCTCGAAGCCTTCGGCGACGTAGGAAACGGTCTCGCCATGGCGGTCGAGGCCGCGGACCTTGACCGCCGGATGGCGGGGTACCAGGCCGCGGAGGTCGGGAATGGAGAGGCATCCCTCCCAGTCGTAGACCGCTTCTCCCGGCTCGGGCTCCACCGACGGATTGACCAACACCCGGATCCGCTCTCCGTCGTCGTCCGAAGTCTCCTCTTGCGGGCTCTCGGAGGCCTCTTCTTTCTCCGGGCTCCCCGTTTTCTCCGGGCTCCCTGTCTGGTAGACGAAGAGCTGCAGATCTTTGCCCACCTGCGGCGCCGCCAGGCCGACTCCGGAGGCCGCCTTCATGGTCTCGATCATGTCGTCGATGAGCACCTGGAGCTCGCGCACCTGGAGACGTGCAGGATCCACCGCTCGGGCGCTGCTGCGCAGGATCGGGTCGCCGAGGCGATGAAGTCTCAATACGGTCATCAGAGTACGGTCCTATCAGCTCGTTTCAGCCCCGGCCTCACGCCGGGTATTTCAGAGCCTGTCGAACCACCAGTATACCGCGCTCCGGAACCTCGTCTTGGGATCTGCAACAACCTGCCCGTGGTATCCTGAACAGCCTATGGCCGCGAGCAGCAGTGAGGAGATTCAACGACACGAGCGTCGGCGACGCCTGGCCAAAGGCCTGCTCATCGGCGGTGCCGCCATCGGTTTGCCGGCCCTGGCCAACGCTTGGGTCCGGCGCAACGCTGGCCGCCTCCAGGCTTCGGTTTGGGGGCGCCCCCGCGCCTACGCCTGGGCTCACGGGGAGATCTCGTTCCAGCAGCTGGGGGAGGGGCCGCCGGTGGTCCTCCTGCACTCTTTCGGGCCGGGACACGACTCCCTGGAGTGGCGCCGGGCGAGCGAGATTCTGGCCGAAACCCATCGGGTCTACGCCCTCGACCTCCTCGGCTGGGGGCGTTCCGACAAGCCCCAGCGAACCTACGACGGCGAGCTCTACATCCAGCTGGTCCAAGATTTCCTCCACGACGTGGTGCGGGAGCGAACGGTTTTGGTGGGCTCCGGGCTTTCCGCTGCCTACGCGGTGCAGGTGGGGGTCGACCACCCTCAGCTGCTGCGGGCGGTGGGGCTGGTCTGCCCCCTGGGGCTCGACCTCCACGGGGAGGAGCCGGATTTCAAGGACGCCCTGCTCTACCGCTTGATGCGCCTGCCGGTGCTGGGTACCGCCGCGCTCAATCTCTACACCAGCCGGGCCGGCATCACCGGGCACCTGCGCAACGACGTCTACGCCGGTTCCGAACGCGCCGACGCCGGATTGGTGGAGCATCACTATCGCGCCAGTCACGGCTCCGGAGCCCACGCGGCGCTGGCGGCTTACCTGGCGGGGTACCTCAACCACAGCGTGCGTCGGGTGCTGCCGCGGCTCAGCGTTCCGGTGTGGGTCGGCTGGGGCCGCCAGTCCAAGAGCCCCGGGGTGGACCACTCGGACCAATGGCTCAAGCATCTGCCGGAGGCCCAGCTGGAGGTCTTCGAGGGTGCGGGGAATCTGCCCCACGCGGAGGTTCCGGAAGCTTTTTGCCGGCGCCTCGGGGGAATGCTTCGAGAGCTTCCCGACTGAGTCGCCCGCAGCTGAGTCGCTCGCAGCGCGGCCCGACTGTCGCCACGAGCTGTTAGCAACGAGGAGATCGATTCGAACCCAGCGCCCCCGGAGCCTTCCCCCGGGCGGTGCGCCATCAACGATAGCGAGCCGGTGCGCCCCTGCGGTGGCCGGATTGTGGGAGTCCCGACGCGCCGCGGGCGGGTCGCCGGGCTCCGGTTTCTGAGGAGAAAACGACCGTCATGGCTGGAATCTTCAAGGCGTACGACGTCCGGGGTACCTATCCCGACCAGATCAACGAAGACATGGCGCGGCAGATCGGCCAGGCTTTCCAATTCGTCCTCGACGAGGACGACCGAGCCCGGGGCAACACCATCATCGTCGGCCGGGACATGCGCTCCCACAGCGTGCCCCTGAGCAAAGCCCTCATCGAAGGCCTGCGCAGCAGCGGTTTCGACGTTCTCGACATCGGTCTCGCCACCACTCCCATGAGCTACTTCGCCGTCGGCTACCTAAAGGCCGCCGGCGGCATCCAGGTCACCGCCTCCCACAACCCGGCGCGCTACAACGGGCTCAAGTTCAGCCGTCACGACGCCTGGCCGGTGTCCGGCGATCACGGCATCCCGCTGATGGAGGAGAAGGTCGAGTCCGGCGATCTGCCGACCCAGGAGCCCCAGGGCGGCCTGGAGCAGGGCACCATCTTCGAGCAGTACAGTCAGCACGTGCTCAGCTTCCTGCGACCGCCCACCGACGGCCGCAAGCGGCTCAAGGTGGTGGTGGACGCCGCCAACGGCATGGGCACCATCTACCAGCCGATTCTCGAGCAGATGCAGATCGAGCTCATCCCCCTCTACTTCGAGCTCGACGGCAGCTTCCCCAACCACGAGGCCAATCCGCTGAAGATGGAGAACCTGGAGGATCTGAGCCGCGCCGTCAAAGAGCACGGCGCCGATCTGGGCGTCTCCTTCGACGGTGACGCCGACCGTTCCGCCTTTGTCGACGAGCGGGGCCGCCCCATCGGCAGCGACCTCATTACCGCCCTCATCGGCGGCGAGCTTCTCCGCCACGACCCCGGCAAAGCGGTGCTCTACGATCTGCGCTCCTCCCGGGCGGTGGCGGAGTACATCGAAGAGGCCGGCGGCAAGCCGGTGCGCGAGCGGGTGGGCCACTCGTTCATGAAGGCCACTCTGCGCAAGGAAGAAGGCGTCTTCGGCGGCGAGCTGGCGGGCCACTACTACTTCCGGGACCACTACAACGCCGACTGCGCGATCCTGGCGGTGGTGGAGATCCTCAACCTGCTGTGGGAAAGCGGCAAGAGCATGTCGGAGCTGGTCCAGCCCCTGGAGCGCTACTCCAAGTCGCCGGAGATCAATTTCCAGGTCGAAGACAAAGCCGGCAAGATGGCCGCCTTGGCGGAGCGCTACTCTGACGCCGACATCGACCGCCTGGACGGCATCACCATCAGCTATCCCTCGTGGTGGTGCAACGTGCGCCCGTCGAATACCGAGCCGTATCTGCGCTTGGTGCTGGAGGCGGAGACGGAGGAGGAGATGGAGGCGCGGAAGGCGGAGCTGGTGGCGCAGCTAGGCCAGCCTGTTTAGCCTCACCGCCCAGCGCACGCTAGACGGTGAGGCCGCTGGTACCAGCGGACAAAGTGCAAGAACCCCCGCGGGCCCAGCAGGCCACGCGGGGGTTCTTTGCGTCTGCGGTGGTGAAGAGGGCGTCAGTCGCTGCGACCGCCCAGCAGGCCGGCGCGCATGAGGAAGTAGAGCAGGGTCAGCAACGTCGAGATGGCGGCGGCGACGTAGGTCAGGGCCGCGGCGTTGAGCACCTTGTCCATTCCCTGGCGCTCCTGGGCGCTGACGATGCCGTGCTCTACCGCCAGGCGCTTGGCCCGGGCGGTGGCGTCGAACTCCACCGGCAGGGTGACGATCTGGAAGAGCAGCACCGCTGAGAACAGGATGGCGCCCAGCAGGACGATGTTGGCGGAGCTGAAGATCAGACCGCCGATCATCACGAAGTAGCCAATGCTGGAGCCGATGTTGGCGGTGGGCACCAGCATCGAGCGGATCCACATGGGCTTGTAGTGGGCCGCGTGCTGGATGGCGTGGCCGGCCTCGTGGCAGGCGACCCCGACGGCGGCGATGCTCGGCGACGAATAGACGTTCTCCGACAGCGCCAGCGTCTTGTTGGTGGGGTTGTAGTGGTCGCTCAGGAAGCCGTTGGTGGGTACCACCTTCACGTCGTTGATGCCGGCCCGCTGCAGCATGATCTGCGCCGCCTGGGCGCCGGTGATCCCGTTGGAGCTCCGCACCTTGGAGTATTTGTTGAACGCAGATTTGACGCGCAGGCTCGCCCAGCCGGACAGCAGCATGCCCGGCAGCAGAACCAGCAGGATATACATCGGGTCGAAGAACATCTCTCTCGTACTCTCCTTCTTCGTCGTTGGGATTCCGCCGCGCCGCCGAAAAGCTGATCGGCTGCGTCATAGTGAAGCTTGTTCGCGGCAGAGAACCTGGGGCAGGAACCCCAGTGCCAAGGATAACAGCCTCGCAAGGGCTGAAATTCCGCCGTCCAGCTGTCTTACGGGGGCCTTCGCGCCGGAAACCTGACCGCCGGAATAGCCCCACGAGGGGTTGAAACCCCTCGCTACTGCATCTCGGCCCTGGCGGGACGACACCCCCGCCCGTCCGTGAGCCCGCACTCAAAGCTCCCTACCCGGAGCGCGATAGCATTCCCTTGAGCTCGCCACGGTTCCTAATTCTTGGTCTTCGAGGATCCCCATGACTTCTTCTCCTGCCGCTCTCCAGATCTCCGTTATCGGTGCCGGCGTTGCCGATGAACCCTTGCTGCAGAAGGCCGAGGCCGTCGGGCGGCTTCTGGCCGAGGCTGGAGCGGTGGTGGTGTGCGGCGGTCGCGGCGGGGTGATGGAGGCCGCCTGCCGCGGCGCCCAGGGCACCGGCGGCGTCACCCTGGGGGTTCTCCCCGGCTCCGGCCCCGACGATTCGCCCCCCAATGCTCACGTCACCCATGCGATCTACACCGGTCTGGGGCAGGGCCGCAACCAGGTGGTGGTGCTCTCCGGCTCTGCTGCCATCGCCATCGGCGGTGCCTGGGGCACCCTCAACGAGATCGCCCTGGCCTTGAAGCACGGCCGCACGGTAGTGTGTTTGGGGAGCTGGCAACTGGAGCGGCCCGACGGCCTGCCGGAGCCTCGGTTGTTGAGGGCCGAGGCCCCAGAGGAAGCGGTGCAGCTCGCCCTCGACGCGGGTCTCAAAGCATGAGAGCGAAGAGCATCACCATCAGCATCGGGATGGCGAAGAGCATGACCGCCAGCAGGAACGACCCGGGGCTACTCAGGAGGGATTGGGCGCCCATAAAGACGAAGGAGAGCTCGGAAGCCAGGGTCCGCTGGGTATGGTCGTGGCTCGCCGCTTGCCGCCAGTTGTCCTCGACTCCTTTCGACACGCCGGTCCCTCGTCTCGCGGTGAGCAGACCGGCTTGGGCGAGCTGCAGGATGAGGATCAATGGCAGGCCGATGAGGGATCCGACCAAAACCAAAATGAGCAGCAGTCGGGACCGGTCGGGATCGTGAATGAGGGGCAAGAGCGCCACCATCGATGCGGCCGCTGCAACGCCCATCCGCAGCGTCCAGAAGAGGCCTCCGCTCACTCCCGGCGCTTGCTGTGGGCTCTCCTGTTGGTCGAGCTTGGACCCGCTGAAGGCAAGAGCCTGGAGAAGCATCAGCGCACCGCACATCGTCGCGCCGACGAGGGGGCGGAAGAGAACCACCGGGAGGCTCTTGCTCGGCCAGCTCCCGGCGGAGTCGCCGAAGTCGCTCCAGCGGATCGGGATGTGCTCCGGAATCGTGCCCCAACCGAGCCACAGTGCGAGGCTGACAGCGCTGAGAAGGAGGAAGGGGGACAGCTGACCCAGCCACCAGGAGACCCCGGTCCGGCGACTCGATGGATTCCGCCAGGCCAGCAAGAGCACCAAGAATCCACCGCTCAGTGCCACCCCCCAGGTCGCGACCGCTACGAGATTCGGCATTCGTCCTCCTTTCTCGACCTCAGCCCCAGGGTGAGGATGGGGTTTGGGAGGGGGAAAGAGTCGCCGATTCAGTCCCGATAGGGCTCGAAGCAGCGCCGGCAGCGCGCCTCGTAGGACTCCAGATCTCCCACCTGCACCTGATCCGAGCCGCCGGCGATGCGCTGGCTGTAGTGGGCCGGGCGTCCGCAACGCACGCAGACCGCGTGCATCTTGTCGACATACTCGGCCACCGCCAGAATGTGGGGCATGGGGCCGAAGGGTTGGCGACTGAAGTCCTGATCGAGTCCGGCCACGATCACCCGCAGCCCGGCGTCCGCCAGCTCCATGGTCAGGTCCACGAGGCCCAGGTCGAAGAATTGAGCCTCGTCAATTCCGACTACGTCGACCCCGATCTCGAGGTTTCGCCGCAGCGTCTTGCTGTCCCCGACACTGATCGCATCCAGCTCCCGATTGTCGCGGGTGATCAGCCGCTCCGGATCATGCCGCGTATCCGCCTGCGGCTTGAAGACCTGCACCCGCTGCCGCGCGATCACGGCCCGGCGCAAGCGGCGTACCAACTCCTCACTCTTGCCGGAGAACATGCCTCCGGTGATCACCTCGATATGTCCGACGGAGCGTTCGCCAAAAATCGTCATAGACGGGAAATCGTATCGCAACTGGCCGCGAGTTGCTCGCTCTTAGCTCGCCGCGAAGCCACTCCGCCACGGGAGCCCGATTGACCTCCCCCAAGCTTTGCTGGACAGCTTGGGTCCCCTCCCTGGCTCTGCTACGATCCCTCGAATGAGCGAGACCACCAAGCTCCCTTCCGAGCACAAGATCTTCACCTATCAAGAGGCGCTGGAAAGCTTCCCCGCCGTCCAAGAAGCCACCGCCCAAGCCGTGCGCCGCATCGAGGCCCTGGTCAACACCCTCGGCAGCCGCGAGGAAATGGAAGACCGCAAGGCCGAGCTCGAAGAAGCCTGCCAGGCTATCGTCGACGACTGGGTCGACACCATCACCGGCTTCGGTTGCGAGGTGAAAGGCATGTGGCTCGTCGACTGGGACTCCGGCGACGGCTACTACTGCTGGAAGTTCCCCGAAGAGACCCTCTGCCACTACCACGGGTACGACGAGGGCTTTGCGGGGCGGGTGCAGATTAATTAGCCGTCGGTGACTCTCCGAAACTGAGCTCCTCAAGCTCCGCCCGCTGCCATGCGTCGGGCTCCTTCTCTAGCCACCGCACGTTCAAGATGCCTCGCGGGAAGGGGTGCCCGGTCTGCTGGTGCGCCACTTCCCCCAGGCAGAAGCTCCAGCCCTGGAGCCAGGCGCTGAGCTCCTGCTTCTGCACCTCGGTGCCGCGCAAGAGGATGTAGAGATCGATGTCGCTCCCCGGGCCGGCGTCGCCGCGGGCGGTGCTACCCCCGATGAAGATCCGCTCGATGCCGAACCTCTCCGGATCGATGCGATCCGCCAACGCTTCGGCAAACCGCTGCCTCCAGGCCCAATGATTGCGCCGCGCCGACGTCTGCTCTCCCATCAGCTCGGTGTGCTTCCACTCCAAGTACTCCCCCAGCCGGCCGGCAATGCGGCTCAGCAGCTCCGCTTCCTCATCGAGAAACGGCTCTTCGCCGGCCATCGCGGCGGGACCGTGGTCGCTCACCAGAATTTGCCCCACTTCGGTTCCCCAGAGACGCACGGGTTCCGACATGGTTTGCCCTTCGGCGGTAAAGCCCGGTCCCACATAACTCCGGCCGAGATACTCGATCCGAGCCCCCGTGGTCTCCGGATGCTGCCACCCCGCGGGGATCTCCCGCAAAATCCGCAGAAACGCCGAAGCCGGCGTCTGCTCCCGCTCCGCGAGCACGGCGTCGATGGAGTAGAGGCAGCGGAGCTCTTTGGCTCGTTCTTGGAGGGCGTGGAGGTCTTTCATGGGGGCTCAGGTGGGGGCCGCGCTGCACGATCCCAAATGCTGCCTTCAAAGTGACTCGAGACTCCGAACCAATTCTAGAGGCTTCTTGAATAGCACGAATCACCCTAGAGTGACCTCGTTGACTGCGGCGTTGAGTGTTTATAGTCGCCCAAGGAGTCCGAGAATGGGAACTAGCCAAGCTCAATTAGTCAACGACGATGAAATGGAACTCTCCGGTGCGCCGACATGGTGTAGTCGAGAGGCCTACTGCGAGCTGCCTTCAGCTAGGCGTCAAGGATCGCTAACCGCCGATTCCCCTTCTGAGGTTGACTATACTGCTGGAAGCCACCCATGACGAGGCTCAGGTCTTTCCGGAGGTCAGCCAAGTGGTGGAGAAGAGAGTAGCACCTCTCAAGGCTGAATAGTGCGGGAGCATATACTGGCGAGAGTGAAGTGAGTCGGAACTGATCTCAGGAATAGATTCCAGCTTGTCTGCGCAACTTGGAAACATTTGGTATTTCACCGTGCTCTGCCTCAGCTAGCATTCTGAAAGGCTATTAGCTATCCAACCCCGGCCTGAGGACGAAGGCCGACAGAACGAAGCCGCGGGACATTCCAGGCAACCCTTGGAGAGGCTATCCTGGAGGCAGAGCCAAAAGTATGAGCCATCTCTCTGAACAAAAGGTGCCTCTTCCAGGCCCTCTAGATGAATTCTGCGAGGCGCTGCAGGAAGAAATCGCTGAGGCGCGCAACTTCAGCAGCACAAACCGGATCTTGCTTGAAAATGGACGAAGGCTCTATCAGCGTAATGGCTATGTTCTGTACGCTTTCACAATCTCAAGCCTGGCGCTCAGCAGTCTCTCTGGTATTCCTTCTGATGCGCCAGTCGATATCTATGTTGGAGGCCAGCGGTTCGATGCGACCTTCGTCGCTGTAGAGAAACTCTCCGTTTCTGTAGCCTTAAAGCAAAATATCGGTCCATTTCTCGAGCATGCCGAACTGCAATGGGACCTCTCCAAGCTCCTCGAACGCCTAATTGACCGAATCGAGGAGTTGGCTGACGAACCGAATCGCCTTGGCAATCTTTTGTTGGGGCAAGGAGGTGTGGAGGGCTCAGAGGTACTTTTTACAGCCCTTCAGAAGCCTGTGCCGCTCAATGAAGGACAATACAGGGCGGTTTCATCGAGTCTCGGGAGAACCCTCACCTTTATTTGGGGACCACCTGGAACCGGAAAGACAGGTGTCATCGGGCAGCTAGGAGCCCAGTTCTTGATCTTGGGGCGTACTGCCCTAATCGTTTCTCATACCAATGTTGCTGTTGATCAAGCAGCGCACAGAATAGCGGAAACGGCAGGTGAAGAACTGCGTGAGAGATTAGAGCAAGGTGCAGTGATTCGGGTTGGCGACCACCGTGACGATCAGCTCAGTGAGCTGGTTCGAATGGACTATCATATTGATAAAAGAACGAGGTGGTTGGCCCGCGAGCTTCAGAACTATGAGTCAAGGAGAGATGAACTGGAGGCGCTCCTCCGAGACAATGAGGTGGAGTGTCGAGTAGCTCGATGGCTTGAAGGGCTCGCGGGAAGTGTTGATGCCATTGAGGCTTTGCTCCGAGAATCGGAAGAGATGGACAGCTGCCTCCAAGAAGGTTCGTCAGAGATTCTGGAGCTTGAGCAAGAAAGAAAGTCTCTTGAGCAAAAGATCATTGCGACTAAGGAAAAGGTTGATTTAGAGAGAGCGTACGAGCACCTCAGGGCTAGGCTGATAGAGGAGGAAGCCCGCTCGGCTAATTTGTCCTCGGCCGCAGAGCGAGCAAGCTCGAGATCTCAGGCTGCATCGGAAGCCCTTGTCACTGCACAGAGTCATGCTCGGCTTGCGAAGGAAATCGAGCCGCTTCGCAGAAGGCTCGCAGATTATCCTTCAAGAGAAGAGCAAGCCGCACTCGTGGCCCGCCTCGCGCAGAGTTCCTTCGAAGCGGAGGAGACTCTACGGAGGCTTCGCGCTCAGCTGGCTGAAGCAAAAGAGACAGCAACTGCGATAGGAAGAGCCAATCTTCTGTCACGTTTGGTACGGCGCTTACCTAGTCCCGCCGAGCAGTTGGCTATAGTCGATAGACTGAGCGCAGTAGTGGCTACTTCGAGGGCGAACCTAGAAGCTGAGCGCTCTGTTCTGTCGGAAGAGAAGAAGGTTCTTGCCGAGATTGTGCGGCTTGAGTCTCGACTGGAAGTTCATCTTTCTGTGCCGAGTCTAGCCACCGCAGAGAGGCTTCTTGCTCAGGCTCAGACCGACCAAGTAGAGGCTAGCCGCCTTGCCGCAGCCAGAGACGCTGAGCTCAAGATTGGGCACGAGCGCGTCTTAGCTCTTCGTCAGCAAGTCCTTCGGCTACAGAGAAAAATTGATCCGACAGCATCAGCGGTGCTAAAGGAGGCGCTCAACAGGCTCAGGACAATAGAAGAGTTTCGTCTTGACTATGAGAGGCAAGTTCAGAGACGTGATCGAGTTGTCAGCCTGCTTCAGGGTAAAGTGCAAAGCGTTAGGGAAGAGATCCGCGAAATGGGCCTTGCTTCTCAGAAGCCTGTTTCATTTGATTTCGACGACGAGTTGAGGCTTGCCCGGGGACGTGCAGAAGATCTCCTTGGTGATCGGAGCCTTGAGAGCCTTCTGGGTACCAGGCGATCTGTCGAGGGAGAGATGGGCGGAATACTGGAGCAGATAGAGTCTCTGAAGGAAAGGTTAAAGAGCGTAGAGGATGAGGTGATTGAGAGTGCTCAGGTTGTTGTTACGACATTAGCGCGATCATATCTGCGCGGAGCAATAACGAAGAGAGTATTTCATACTGTAATCCTCGACGAGGCATCTATGGCTCCTATTCCTGCTCTCTGGGCCGCTGCTGCGCTCGGTACGGACTGCGGAGTGATCGTGGGAGACTTCAGGCAGCTACCGCCTATCGTCCAGTCTAAAAAGGACCTCCCAAAGAAGTGGCTAGGTAGGGACGTGTTCGAAGTCGCTGGCATGGATAATCCCGCCTGTGGGGATGACCATTTTTCTCCTCTTCTTGTACAGTATAGGATGCGGCCTGAGATTAGTAGACTTGTCAGCGAAATGTTTTATGAAGGCCTTCTTGCCGAAGATGTGCAGGCCACGAGCAAGCCCCCGGGAGGATGGTATAACGCTGAGTGGCAGTATGATGCTCCGCTGGTACTAGTAGATACAGGTGACCTCGGTGCATGGGTTACGGCAGTGAGGCGTGGGCGACGGAGCAGTCGTCTTAATTTTCTCTCGGCCGGCCTAGGAGTAGATATAGCCCATCAGTTGTTACGTAAGGAGCGAAGGCCTTGGAGGGAGGGTGAGTCCGCGCGTATTTTGATGATCAACCCGTATCGGCCCCACGCGCAGCTTCAAGAAGCAATACTCCGTAACGACGGGCTTCTCGGTGAGGTGATCCCCGGAACTGCGCATAGTTTTCAGGGTAGTGAGGCTGAGGTCGTAGTCTTGGATTTGGTCAATGACGAGCCACATTGGCGGGTGGGCATGTTTATGCCCTCAAATGACGACACGTTTCGGCGCCTCTTTAATGTGGCGATGAGCCGAGCAAAGCGTAGGCTCATCGTGGTCGGGGACCTAGAGTATGTCCGGAAGAGGGCGAAAAAGGCCTTTGTCGGTAGAGTCTTGATCCCCTTGCTTCGAGAGTCTGGGCGATTGGTTCCAGCATCAAGCGTTATCAGGGCTTTCAGGTCTCAGGTGACTTATCAGGAGTTTCTGGCAGGCGATGATGAAGTAGAGCTTGAGCGTCATGTTGTGAGCCAGGAGGGTTTCTTTCCGCTGCTTTTAAGGGATCTCGCAGCGGCGGAGAAGAGGGTTATTTTTTATTCTCCATTTCTAGGGTCTGAGCGTTTACAGCTTCTTCATGCTGAGCTTTTCGCTGCTACGAGCCGAGGAGTGAAGGTCCTTCTGGTTACCAGAGCTTTGAGAGACCGTGGAGCGAGAGAGCTGGGTCGGTATAAGTCGATGGAGGCAGCTCTGCGGAGTTGGGGCTTGACTATCATCCATAAGCGCAGGATGCATGAAAAACTGGTTGTAGTCGACGATGATGTCCTATGGGTTGGCTCTCTGAACGCTTTAAGTCAGGCGAGCTCACACGAGATTATGGAGAGGCGGAGAAGTCCCGCGCTTGTTGGAGAGTATTTACAGCGACTCAAGACGGAAGAACTCATCGCGGAATTTGAAGGCGCAGGAGAGAGGTGTCCGATCTGCTCGTCTGAGATGATCGCTCTCGAAGGCGCTCAGGATCCATTTTATTGGTCTTGCTCGGAGCCCGATTGCTATACAAGAAGTCTCGGCGAGAAGCCACTAAAGAATCAGAGAATCCGTTGTAGGAATTGTGGTGCAAGAGTGGAGCTTGGTGACTGGGGTGGTAAACCTCATTGGCGTTGTGTAGAGAATCGGCAGCATCGACAGAGAGTCGCTCGTTCTCATTTGAGGGTGCCAGCGATCCGAGAGCAAATCCCCAAGAGATCCCTCCCTCGGCTTGAGCGGAGGCTCGGGCTAGAGTCAAAGGCCTAGCGCTCGGAGTCTGGGAAAAGCTGAGACTTGCAGGCGTGAATGGGGAGTGCTCGTTTCGCTACCCCGCCACCTCCCCATAAAACCCCCGCAAATCCTCACACGTCAACCCCTCGATCCCCTCAACCACTTTCCCGGCCAGCTTCAACGCCTCCGCCGGGTAGGTATGGGCCACTCCCACGGTCACCATCCCCAGCACCGATGCGGCCTCCAGGCCGGCGGGAGTGTCTTCGAGCACGAGGACTTCGTGGGGGTGGATGAGGCGGTCGGGGAGGGGGGGGAGGGAATTCAAGCCCTGGAGTCCGCGTTGATAACCTTCGGGGTCGGGCTTGCTCGCCTGGACGTCGTCGGCGGGGACGAGGATCTTGAAACGGTCGAGGAGACCGGCCTGGCGGAGGGCGCCTTCGACCTCTTCGCGCAGGGCGCCGCTGACGACGCCGAGCATGAGGCCGGCGTCGCTGCAATTGCGGATCAAGTCTTCGGCGCCGGGGAAGAAGGGGTAGCCTTGCTCCTGGATCACCTGCTGGTAGTACATCGACTTGCGGGTGATCAGCCGCATCATCTGCGGTAGCTCGGCGGGTCTGCCGTGGGCTTCGAGGATGGCCTGGAAGCACGCGCGGTCGTCGTAGCCGACGTACTCGCGGTAGTAGTCCTCCTCCGAGAGCTCGATGTCCTCCTCGGCGAGGACTTTGCGGAAGAGCTCGAAGTGGAGGGGTTCGTCGTCCACCAAGACGCCGTTGAAGTCGAAGAGGATGGCTCGCAACATGGGACGATGATAGCGATCCGCCGGTTTCGCGCAAGGTTTGACAACACGCGGGCCCACGGCTATGTTGGAAAGTCAGGGTTTGCCGTGAAGGAGATACGAAGATGGAATCAGTAGAAAAGACGCCCGAAGAGACGACCCCAGATGGGATGACAGCACCGCCGGAGGCCCCATTCCCCGTGGTGATGACCCCCAAGGCGGTCAACATGGTGAAGATCACCCGCGAGCAGGAGGGCATGGACGACAGCTACGGCCTGCGCATCGCCGTCCGCGGCGGCGGCTGTAGCGGCTTCGAGTACGCTCTGGACTTCGAACAGGAGCAGCGCTCCAACGATTGGGTCTACCAGCAGGGCGACCTGACCGTGATGGTCGACCCGGTGAGCGCGCGGTACCTGCAGGGGACCGAGATCGATTACGTCCTGGGCAACACCGGGGCCGGGTTCAAGTTCAACAACCCCAAGGCCGTGGGTTCCTGCGGCTGCGGGTCGTCGTTCTCGGTGTAGCACCGAGCCGACGCACGCATCGTCTCCCCTCGCCGCTAGCCCGGATTATTCATGGAAGTCCGCTGATCCAGCCGTGAGCCGGTCGATCGGAGACCTTCCTCGGCCCCGAATCGCCAGTTGGACGGTCTTTGCAGCCCCATCGAAAGGCTGCCCACG